>JBAVNY010000747.1:0-2871 GCA_049691535.1 Candidatus Acidiferrum sp. | reverse complement strand
GGGATGTTGAATGTGTATGAATGGATAGAAATGATCGCAGCACACCAGGTGCGGCACACCAAACAGATGAGAGAGTTGGGAGGAAAGCTTCCGAAAGCTGTAGGAATTTCGCAAAATCAGAACGTTTTTGCACACCAACCTGTACGGAGAGACAGGTACTGACCGCCGGGACAGTCAGTGAGAAGTGAGGAAAAGCCAGTAAAACAGCGGCTTTGCAAAAAAGTACTAGAGATTTCGTTTTTGCGTAATCAAACGGACCTACTATTGCTCTAACATTTAGCATCTCCTAACCTGTCACCAGCATCTCACCAGGTAAGGGACGATCCGAAACGGCGGAGAATGCTGAGGTAGAGCCCTTGGTAAAAGTAAAATCAAGCCAGAAAATCTTCACGGAAGCAGAAGTCGCGAGCCTGACGGGAATCTGCGCGGAGCATCTGCACAACTTTGCGCGGAGCCGGCACTTGGGATTTATCGCGCGAGCGGCGGAAGCTGCGGGCGCGCAAGCTGACCAGTGGTTGTTCACGCTGTCAGACCTGATGGTGTTGGTGACGTTGTTTCCGCGCTGCTCGCACTAAGAAGCTGTTTTTCGCCCTCGTTGGACCCCGCCTGCCTACGAACTGATTAATTTTTCTACGATGATTTGATTGAATGGCGTGGCCGTGTCGTTGTTCGGCACGGGATTGCTTGTGTTTTGACGTCGACTTGGGCCGGCAAGCTGCCGGCGCTACCAGGCGGTTTTTCGCCCCCTGGTTGGACCCGCCTGTCTGCGAACTGATTAATTTTTCTGGACAATTTGAATTGGAGTGTTGGTGTTGTTAGACACGAGCTTGCTTGTGTTTTGACATCGACTCTTGTGCCGGCAAGATGGCGGCGCTACTAGGCTGTGCTTGGGCTCGGTGGATGTTGCCGCGATCCTCCACTGCGCACGAAGCGTGCTCCGGTCGGGATGACATTGGTGGTGTAGGTGTGGGCTGGACAGGGTGGCGGTTGGGGCCATACTATCGCGGGCAATGTGCGGTGGTCTGTTGGTTCGTTGGGGCAGACTCCAAGGAGATGAATGGATGAAGGCGAACTATAAGCTGGGATTGGCGGTGTTGGTTGGGAGTGCGGTGGGGATTGCGGGGACGGTTGCGACGCGGGCACAGCAGGTGAAGACACCGGCTTACGTGATTGCGGAAGTGGAGGTGACGAATCCTACGGAGTTTAAGAAGTATGCGGAGCAGGTGCCGGGAACGTTGACGGGATTCGATGGGCATTATCTGGTGCGTGGCGGAAAGATTCATGCAGTGGAGGGCGAAGCGCCGAAGCGGATCGTGGTGATTGCGTTTGGGAGCGCAGAACAGGCGCAGGCTTGGGAGGATTCGCCGGCGTACGGGGCGATCAAGCCGATTCGGCAGGGGTCGGCGAAGAGCCGAATTTATATTGCGGAGGGGTTGGGGCAGTAGGAGCGGCAAAGAGACGGAAAAGAAAGATTTACCACAGAGGGAACAGAGGGGGCACAGAGGTCACGGAGGGAATTGGCTGGGCGGAATTGGTTGGTTGCTTGGAGTTGACGTGAACTTGTGCCGGCAGGCTGCCGGCGCTACCGGGCGGTTGGTCGATTTGAGTGGCTCCTGGCTTGCGGCTTGAACCTGGTCGCGAGGCTTGGTCTGCTCTGGTGAGTTGCGGGGGTTGAGGGTGCGGGGTATTCTCTAGGCTGGTGGCGGATTTCTGTTTGGGGAATGCCGGCACTGGGGTTGGGTATGGTGGTTCGGGTTCGAGTTCCTTCCTGGTTTGGAATTCTGGTTATTGGAGGCTGGGTGGTGGTGTGCCTGGCGGGTAGTTTTTCGGGTACAGCTGGGGCGCGGACGGCGCGAGACTCCACTGCAAAGACGCAGAGTTCGCAAGATTCGACGACGAGGGCTCAGAGTTCCGGAGCGAAACCGACGGACAAGACTGTGGCGGTGGCGGAAATTCCGCGTGGGATGAAGTTGATGCTGAAGGATGGAACGTACCAGGTGGTGCGGGAATATAAGCGGGATGGGGAGCGGGTGCGGTATTACAGTTTGGAGCGGGGTGATTGGGAAGAGATACCGGCATCGATGATCGACTGGGACGCTACGGAAAAAACGAAGACGGACGATGAGAAGACAACCGCGGCGCTGGTAGATAAAGTACACAAGCAGGAGGAGGCGAAACGGATCGATAACGTAGCGGACGTGGATGCGAGCTTGCAGGTGGGCAAAGGGGCTTTTTTGCCTACGGGCGAAGGAATGTTTGTGGTGGAGGGGAAAACGATACGGCTGGTGGAGCAGGTGGATTCGCAGATCAAGACGGATAAAACGCGGGCGATTGAACAGGTGCTCTCGCCGGTGCCGATTGTACCGGGGAAAAAGAATGTGGTGATCGCGGGATCGCATGCGAAGTTGCGGCTGCGGACGAGGAGTCCGGAATTTTATTTGCGGGAAGCGCCGGAGGATCCGGAGCATGTGACGAGGATAGAGCGAAGCAGCCGTCCGGGAGAATCGGGGCCGGAAGTGGTGTTGCTACGGGCGAAGGTGACGCGGAACGGACGGCAATTTCAGACGATTAGGTCGCTGTTTGGAGAAGAATTGTCGCGGGATAGTAGCGAGGTGGCGCTGCAGAGGTGGGAAGTGGCGCCGACGGTGTACCGGTTTACGTTGGGAGAGCCGCTGACGCCTGGGGAATATGTGTTGGCGGAAGTGCTGCCGGATGGATTGAATATGTTTGTGTGGGATTTTGGGCTGGATGAGGCGGGCGGCGGGGATGTGAAGAAGTGACGGCGGGGAAAAGAAGGAGAAGAGAAAAAGGAAAAGGATAACGCAGAGACGCAGAGGCGCTGAGAAAGCGCAGAGAAACGAAAGACGGAGG
>JBAVNY010000746.1:0-2479 GCA_049691535.1 Candidatus Acidiferrum sp. | reverse complement strand
GCCACCGTTTCAGATGGACTGGTTCGCGGCGATGACCGGAACTGGTGTGAAGTTGGCGATGTTCACGTAGCCGTTCAAGCGCTGGTGAATGCCGCCGCTGGTATAACCGCTGGAAATGCTGGCACCCGGAGCAAGTTCCGCACCCAAGAGCGGCGTGCTGCCTGCGCCGAGAAATGCGGTGGCTGCGCCCGAGTCAAAGATGGAGAAGGGAGTTCCCGATTGGAAAATGGTGACGCCGCTAACTTCCCAACCGCCCAACGCTGCCTTCTTCACACCGTCGCTGTGTTGAAAGACGGGCAAGGCGTAAACATAGCTGACAACGAAGCGATGAGGACGATCGAAGTCCGACAATCCTCGCGAGGCATTGATGTTGCTCTGGTCGTTGTAGGCGGTGTTGAACGCGGTATTGCCGGTTGAGGTGGCGTCGGTGGATTTAGAGTAGGTATACGCGGCCTGGAAGTAGCCAGCGCCCCAGCGACGGCTCAACGTCGCCTGAAGCGAATTGTAGTGCGAGTAGGCATCGTTGGCGAAAATCTGATAGCCCGCATAGCCGTTTAATCCCGGCGTGGGGGTGCGCGCGATGGCGTTGGAAAAAGTATTCGCGGTAATTTGGTATTTCACCCCGTTGACGTCGGTGACGGTAACTGGATTCGCAGTGCTGGCGTCAAGCGACTGAATGCCATCGCGCGTTTCGCGCAGATGGACGGCGTGTGTGCCAACATAGCCCACTTCCAAGATCCACAGTTTACCGAGATCTCTTTGTACAGTGAGATTCCACTGCTGGGTGTTGGGCACTTTGAAGTTGCGCGGCACTTCCAGGGCGAAATCGTTTACCGAAGGAAGACTGCCGGAGCAACCAGCCTGATTGGCGTAGACCGGAGTTTGCGTGGAGTCCACGGTGGGAGTGGAGGTGCCGTTGGTCACGAAGCCCTGCAAGACGGACAGGCAGGGCAGGAAGCTCGGGTTTAGCGCGCCAGCCGGAGGCAAGGCATTGGGATTGGGGCCGCCTGGGCCATTCGCACCAGAGACTGGATCGCAGTAAGGACTATATGGTTTGGGATTCGAAGCGGCGCAAGGGGCAAAAAAGTTGGTCAAGCCACCGGGCGCGCTGCCAGCGAAAACGATGGGGAGAAACGGCGTCTGAAAGGAGAGCTGGTCCACTGCGCCCACGTCTTCGCGAACGTAGTAGATGCCATAGCCAGCGCGAATGGTGGTGCTGTGTTTGCCAAACAAATCGTAGGCCAGGCCAATGCGTGGGCCGAGACCGGTGGAATATTGCTTGTTAAAAGTAGTTGCTTGCGCGTTGCCGGTGAAACCGGAGACGCCCAAATTATTGACGCAACCGGGATACACGAATGGATTTTCACCTTGCAGGGTCAGGCTGGATTGCACGTTGCCGATGTGGCAAGCGCCATCGATCCATGCGCCCATCAGTTCGGTGCGCAAACCCAGGTTCAAAGTCAGATTTCTTGTGGCCTTCCAGTCATCCTGGAAAAACACCGCGAAGTCGTTCTGTTTGTAATTGTGGTTGTAGACGCCGCCACCACCAAAGCTGAATTGCGGCGCACCGACCAGAAAGTTTTGAAAGTCGGTGGTGTTGAAAGGCAGAGGAGAAGTGGTAGAGGCCGGCGTATTGGTGAAGAAAATCTGGCCGTTGAACGTTTGCGGGAAAAGTTTGTTGAGATTGACGAAATCCATTTCGCCGCCGAAACGGAAGACGTGCGCGCCGTGCACCCACGAGACAGTGTCGACGGCGGTGTAGTTATTTTGAACGTTGGAGGTGTCGGCTTGCGGCGTGGGACCGATCTGGAAGCCGGAACTGCCAAAGGTAAATTTGTAAATGCTGCTGGTGAGGTTGCTCATCGGACGGTTGATGCCCAGGTCCGCATACGTGACCGGAGGATCGTTGATGGCAGCGTTGTTGATGTGCACGATGCCGAAGCGCACTTCGTTGACGATCGCGGGAGAAAACAAGTGCGTCTCGGTCAGTCCGAAGAATCGATCGCGAACCGGCAGCGTATAGGGAAAATTCAGGTCGGATGCAGCGATGCTGCCGCCGAGGGAGGCCTGCAATCCGCCAGCGCCAAAAGGTTCAAAGGTTGAGGAGTTGGAATAAAAGAAGCGTGCGGAGATTTTGTCGTTCCCGCCATTTAATTCTTTGTCCCAGTTGGTGGTGAACTGGTCGTCAGTAAATTTGCCGGGCGTGCTGTAAGAGAAAATTCCCGAGCCATTACCACTGTCGGTCACGCTGGGAATCAGGTAGCCGTTCGTTAATCCGCCAAACTGATTGCTTTTGAACTGCAACAGGGCGACGGCAACGGGATCCAACGTCACTCCGGCAGGCAAACCTTGTGGGAAAAATGCCTGGGTGAGCGATGCCACGGAACGATCGGCCGGAATAGCGGGAAGAATGGTGCTGATGAAAGTGCCTGGGGACAACCCGCTGCGTTGCCGAGTGCCTTGGTAGTTCACGAAGAAG
>JBAVNY010000745.1:0-5785 GCA_049691535.1 Candidatus Acidiferrum sp. | reverse complement strand
CAGCCAGGGAAACGGCGGGGCTTTTGAAGTAGTGCCAGACCGCTGCGGTGGAAAAAATGATGATCGAAAGATTTAAGAAGACGGTCGTGGCGGCGGGCAAAGCGAAATTATGGAAAGAGTTCAGAATTCCCATGCCAACGGCAGCCAGAGAGAAGAAAAACAGGTAGGGGAAGATGATGCGATTGAGGGCGATGGCTTCGCCCCAGCCGCCGGCGCTATCTCCTTGAAACGTGAAGGTTTGAATGACGTGCCCAGAGAAGATGACGCCAAGGACGGTGACTGCGGCCATGACCAGAGCCAGCGTCCAGAAAAGGCGGTTGGCGAAGTCCCAAAGCTCCTTCCCGGTGCGCTCCCGCATATATGTGGTGAATACCGGGATCAGGGAGGCACCTACGGTACCTTCACCAATTAAACGCCTGAAAAGGTTGGGGATACGGTAAGCCAAGACGAAGGAGTCAGCGGTGAGGGTGGTGCCTAGGAGGAGAGTGATGCGTTGGTCGCGAAGGTAGCCGAGCACACGGCTAACAATGGTTACGAGCGAAATAATCGACGCCGACTTTAAAATTTGTGTTTTCTCGGACAATCGGTGGCTCTCTGGACCTAAACCCAACAAAAACAATAACTTGACAGGGAAAAACAATCTAACTTAACATAACCCGCGCGGTAAAATCAATTGTTTCATCCATGCGAACGGATTATTGCAATTGAAAGCTAAAATCCCAGCCTCTACCCACAAAAAGGTGGTGGTGGAACTGCTCGATAAAAAGGCCGTTCGTGGCTACCTCAATCCCGCTCGCCTGCCGCAGGCCGAGAACCTGAACCTGCTGACGCCCGAAGGCGCTCATGTAGAGATTCCGCTGGAAAGGGTGCGGGCGATTTACTTTGTACAGGATCTGGAGGAAAGTTTTTCGCCGGAGCGTAAGTCGTTCCTGAGCCGGCCCAAGCTTGATGGGCTGTGGGTGAAGTTACGGTTTCGGGATGGGGAAACGCTCGAGGGCGTGATTCCCAATGACCTGCTGACGTTTGTTGATAATGGGCTGCAGGTTACGCCGCCGGATTTGAATTCGAATGCGGACCGGATTTTCGTGCCGCGCTCGGCGTTGACGGAGCTTACGGTTCTAGGCGTGGTGGGGATCGCGCGAAGAAAGCCCGCGGCCGCAGCGGCACTGACCCAACCGCGTCTGTTCAACGAATAGTTCCCTGTGCCCTTTCGTGGTTCCGTAGCGTCCTGGTGCGTCTAACGGAACGTCGTCACGATCGAGTGCCGGTTTTCCTAAGGCACATTCGTAAAGGACGCGCTGTGGATTCATGTAGCTGCTACACTTGAAGCCGCTTCGCAACGCCCGCCCTCCCGAGGAGAACGAATGCAAAGAAAATCCGTGGTTGGCCTGCTGCTTGTAGCGATGCTGGGTACGACGCAGATTGGCTGCGAGGATACCAAAGCGCGGCAAGAAAACGAGCAACTGAAGGCGCGTGTAACGGAACTGGTAAAAGAAAACGGCGACGACGGCAATCGCATCGACGTGCTAACGCAAGAGAATGCGGCACTGAAGCAAGAGAACGATCAACTGAAAGCCCACAAATCCAAAAAGAAATCGAAGAGCAAACATCACCATCACGCGACTGCGCCAGCACAATAAACCTCCTGGCGTGCAGGTTAAAGATTAGTCTGCGCGGGTCAGCTTAAGAATTACTTCTGAGTCTGAGGAGATGTTCACTTCTTTTTTGGCCATCCGCCATTTCGCCAGCTCCGCGGGAATTTTTCCTGCCCTCACCTCGGAACGGATGTAGGTCTGTACCAAGTAGCGGCCTTGCGGAACGTAGCCGGCTGGATAAACGCCCTTCAATGTGCGGTTCTGCGCCAAATGATAAGAAAGTGCATCGCGCTCAACAGCATCGACTGACACGCCCAACAGCTTCAACGGCAGTGCGCTTCCGTCTGCTGTGATAACGCGGAAGAGCACGGTGTGAACACGCACTTTGCCGACAGCAAATTGAATAGCGGATAGGTTTTCTCCGGCGTGGACTTCGATGAGCTTCGCTTCCGCGTGCTCCGTCACTCCCGGATAGTATCCGGCCCAACGCAGATAGTCTTTGGAATCCAGTCGCTCCGCGGTGAGCAGGTATTTTCCGGGGCGGATGTAGCGAATCGAAAATGTCCCATCGGAATTCGCGGTAGCGGACTCGGCCGCGGTATTGGGCAGAAGCGTGTCATCGCGAACGTGAGTCATTTCGATCCAGGCTTTTGCTAGAGGCGTGCCGTCAGGCTTGAGAATGCGGCCACAAACAGTTCCAGTCCACTGCGGCGCAAATTTTTCGTAGTAACTTTTGGCGTCGAGCACGTCGTCGACCTCTGGCGGCTCTCCGCGCAGAAAACGGAGGGCGGGATCGGCATGTTGAGAAAGCGATGTGCCGGTGCAGATGCTAGTGCGCAATGTGTTGTCGTCGACCCTGTCGGCGTAGACGAGGTATTGGCTCCCGGTGTCGAAATCGAATCCGCAGGCGGCGTCGCCGGAACCGGTGAGGACGGTGACCAAGCCGGACACGTCGCCACGATAGGCGCGCAGAACCCGAAAGCTGATTGCACGCTGCGGGGAAACACTGCTGGGTGAGGCAGAATTTTGCGGCGCGGCGACGTCGCCCGCAAGGGGCTGCTGGTTGTCTACAACACCTTCGAAAATAATTTTGCTGGAGTTCGCGCCTTCGCTATACCAAACGGCAAGATCCCGCACGGTCTTCGCGTCGCTAGGGCTCTCGCAGGTACAACCCAACGCACTGCTGGCCAAAACGGCCAGGAGCAACATCCCTGCAAGAAGAACGGGAAGGCCACCGCGCATTGTGACTTTCATCGGCGCACCAGATGTGCCATGAGTATTGTCCCGCATCGGCAATGATTCAAGGGTGATGCCGGGCACCAGGGTGGCGTGATCAGCGCGAGTACTGTGATGGTTTATTTGGGCGCGACAACCCGCAGCAGCATAGCGGTCCCGGCGTCTAATTTCGCGTCCGCTTTTTCGAACTTGAGGGTAATCACTCCCACAGGATCGGTTTTCCCGCTGTGGGCGATTTCCACCTTGGATATTCCATACACGCCGCAAGCATCCGAGGAGAATACCCACAGAGCCTGCAGCCTATCGTCGCCATTCACCGGTCCGTCACAGTCGGTACCGGGCCGAGCATGCACGTGCACCAGCACTCCCCCGGCAATGCCTTTTCCGACGGTTTGTTTGAAGCGGCTGCGCACCTTGCCTCCATCGCCAAAACGGTTGTCACCGCCAATTTGCACAGTGTCGGCCCAGCCGGTCGGCGTGCCGCCGTCGGCGCCGGTCGATGGCGTTTGCGCCTCGCGAACAGCCTCACGGGAGGCCATGACTCGCAGACTGGTAAGTGTGGGAATCATATCTTTGTTGAATTCGACCTTGTCGAATCGCAGCGACAGTTCCACGCCGTGTTCGTCCGCGGCTTTCGTCACCGCCACGATCGCGCCGGAAATACGTGACTTTGCGGGGATTTTGTCGTGGAGCGTCAAAGGGACATCTTGCATAATCCGCGCTTCGATCGGCTGGCCCGCTTGGGCGTGCTCCACAGAAATGGTTTGCGCCAGGGTGACCGGAAGAATTAAGCCGAGGGGCAGGGCCGTGGAATGTTCAACCGGCATACCCAAGGCAATATGCGCAGTCGCCGGGGCAACCCTCGCTAGGGAGGCCAGTGCGATCCCAAACGCCAAGAGAGGTAGCAAGAGAGTTGTGGTAAGCCAGATCCGCTGAGTGTAACTGCGCTTCATAAACGCTCCGGTAAAGGTTGTAAAATTCTGATCAGTGCGGGGCTGACTCTCTAAATGGCGACGTATTTGAACTTGTCTCAGACAGTATCTCGATGGACGTGGTGGGCACAAGGGCGCTTGGGGCCGGACCTCGTATTCTTCTCGACGCGCTGCGGCCAGATTATAAAGGGGGGTTTCGGAGGTTTGCCTCGAGTGTCGCGAACACGCTTTTGCGGATGGTATCGGCTAACTAGATGCCATAGTTCACAGCACGCAGCCCGTCTTTGTACGCTTCGCGAGCTTCCCCGGCGGTGGTGTGCGCGTCGTGTTCCTTCTGGTGGGCGTCGTCCCAGCGCTCCATTGCCACCATCGAGTGGTCCACGGTGGCTAACGCTTCTTCCGCGCGAATGGCGTCGACCCACGCATCGACAGCCGCCTTGTAAGCCAAGCGCAATTGATCGAGATCTTCTTTGCTGCTCATAATCCGGAAGATTAGTGCGGTAGGTTCGACCCGTCAATCAGGCGGCCTAGAATTTCATGGAAAATTTACGTGACCTGCCAAACCTGCCGGTTGCCCGCGGCAGACGACAGTGCTTAACGGCACCTTCGGCACGGAAAGTCGTGTGAACCGGGCTATCCCGGCGTGTGCACCGCTCCTGTACTTCCCTCTTCGGGCTGTGCGAGACTCAACGATTGGACTCGCAATTGTGGAGGAAGTGTCTTCATGAAACTTCAGGAATTGGCGCAAAAACTGGAATGCCGGCTGGAAGGCAGGGGCGACACGGAGATTACCGGCGTGGCTGGAATTGATCATGCCGCACCGGGACACGTGACGTTCCTGGCCAACCGGCGGTACGTGCCGCTGTTGAAGACCACCAGGGCGTCCGCGGTGTTTATTGAAGATGGGGTGAGCATCGAGCGCGAAGCCGGACTGCCTGCTCTGCCTGCGTTGCGGACCAAGAATCCGTATCTGGCGTTCGCGCAGGCTATTGAAGTTTTTTATCAGCCGCCGCGCTACAAACCCGGCGCGCATGTGACCGCGGTAGTGGCACCCTCGGCGCGCATTGGCATGGGCGCGCACATTGGTCCGTACTGCTTCATTGATGAAGACGTGGAAATTGGGGAACGCGCGGTGCTGCATAGCTTTGTGGCGATTTATCGCGGGGCAAAGATCGGCTCGCGCTTTTTTGCACATGCACACGCGGTGGTGCGGGAACATTGCCGCATCGGCAATCGAGTGATTTTGCAAAATGGCGTGATCATCGGCGGAGATGGACTGGGATTTGCTAAACGTGCGGACGGCACTTGGTACAAGATGGCGCAGTCGGGGCCGGCGGTGCTGGAAGATGACGTGGAAGTGCAGGCTAATGCGTGCATTGATCGCGCCACAGTGGGCGAAACGCGCATTGGGCGCGGCACAAAAATTGACGACCTGGTGCTGGTGGGACATGCTTCGCACGTGGGCGCGAACGGAATGCTGTGCGGGCATGTGGGCTTGGCGGGTTCCACGCGAATCGAGGATAACTGCATTCTTGCTGGACGAGTGGGCACCGCGGGACACCTGACGGTTGGCGAAGGAACGGTGATTACTGCGCAGAGTGGGGTGCCCAACGATGTGCCTGCGCATTCGATGTACTCCGGGTATCCCGCGGTAGAAAATCGTGAGTGGCTGAAAATGATGGCGGCGCTGCGACGTTTGCCGGAATTGCAAAAGCGGGTGCAGAAGTTGGAAGAGGAATTAGAACAGCACAAAAAGAGCGCGAATCCCGCCTGATCAGGCGGCTCCCGGGAAGCCGATCGGCCGCTGATCCGGAGGCAAGCCCGCTGCCAATTCGTCGTGCAGACGATCATTTAAGGCGTCGCGCTGCTCCAGCGTGTATTCAGACGAATTAATCGGCTCGAGAAATTCCACCAGGATGTCTCCCGGCGTGATGTTGAGTTTGCGTTTTTCCATGATGCGGTGCGCGTTGGAACAGGCGACCGGCACAATGGGGACGCCGGCCTTGATGGCCATCACCGAAG
>JBAVNY010000744.1:0-9141 GCA_049691535.1 Candidatus Acidiferrum sp. | reverse complement strand
TAATCTGGCGCTCGGCTACGAGATCAACACTATTGAATTCGCCGTGAAAGATGGCATTCCGTACGCTATCGATTTTCTAAATCCTGCACCGGATTTTGAGCGGGATCGCATCACCGCATTTTATTTCGAGCATGTGGTGGATAAGATGTCGCGGCTGGTGATTGACCGGGCTCTGCATGGAGATATTTCCAACACCTGGCCGCAGTGGGAAGAAATGCTGGGCATCGGCGCGCCTGCCGGATTCATTGCGGCATCCACTATTTCGCATTCCGCGCCGGGCAAGCCGGCTTCGGAAATTACGCTGCGATGAGTACCAGCAACGCGCCCGCGCCGGCCAGCCACAATCCCGTTGAAGTGTGGGATGAACTGCTGCGGCCGGTGGTGGCCAAGTCTCCGGAGTTTGCGCGGAAATTTCTGGTGCAGGTGCGTGCCGCGAAACTTACGTTTGGGAACCGCGTGCACTGTCCCTTTTTGCGCCCATACTTCATCTCGCCCAGCGATGAAGAGCGGGTGCGCCATGTGGCGGAGACGATCGCGGCGCTGGCGGAGCGGGTCACGAAGGCTGCGCTGGAAGACAACGCACTGTTCGAACAATTTCATTTGCGACCCGAAGAGGAGCGCCTGGCGCGCCTTCCGGCGGGTGCGGGCCCTGCCAGCACGGCGTCGCGGCTCGATTCATTTCTGCTACCCGACTCATTAAAGTTTACGGAGTACAACGGAGAATCGCCGGCGGGTGCGGGCTATTCGGAAACGCTTTCGGAAATTTTCCGCGAACTTCCCATCATGAAGGAGTTTGCGAAACAGTTCGAGATTCACAGTTATCCTTTGACGGCGAAATTGCTCGACGCGCTGATTCAGACTTATGTGGAATGGGGAGGCACGAATCGGCGCCCGCAGATGGTGATCACCGACTGGCGGGGCGTGCCGACCTGGAGCGAGTTCCAGATTTTGAAGGAGCGCTTCGAAGATTTGGGAGTGCCGGTCATTTTGGCTCAGCCTCAGGAACTGGATTTCGATGGGAAGCGCCTGGCGGTGAAAGGCAAAAAGATCGATTTGGTATACCGGCGGGTGCTGATCAACGACATCGTCGCAAGACCCAAAGAGTGCGAAGCGCTGGTAAAGGCGTATGAAGCGAGCGCGGTTTGCATAGCCAATAATTTTCGCTGCAAGATCTCGCATGTGAAGACATTCTTCGCGGTGCTTACCGACGCCAAGAACGCGTCGTTGTTCTCGGACGCCGAGCGAACAATTATCCGCGAACATATTCCTTGGACGCGGGTGGTTCGCGAAGTGAAGTCGGATTACAACGGTGAGCCCATCGAGTTGCTGGCATACGTCCGCAAAAACCGGCAAAACCTGGTGATTAAGCCCAGCGACGAATACGGCGGGGCCGGCGTTACGTTGGGCTGGGAAGTGAATGAACTCGGATGGGAGAGCGCGATCGAGCAGGCGCTTCCTGGTGGAAAGCCCGGAGAGGGTAAAGGCGCATGGATTGTGCAGGAGCGCATTCCGATAAGCCGGGGCGAATTCCCCTTTATAGGTAAAGGAAATAAAGTGGAATACCGCGACATGCTTGTGGATTTTGCGCCGTACTTATTTCGCGGGAAAATGGCGGGCTTTCTGACGCGGATGAGTTCTACCGGACTGGCAAATGTTACCAGCGGTGGTGGGCAGATTCCGGCGTTTCGCGTGGAGCCAAAGAAGGCGGCGGCCAAGCTGTCGCGGATGGCTCGTTAGTTACAAGAGAATTGGCGCCAGGGAAAAATCAGGTAAAATAAAGGGATGTGCTTTGGAGTCGCACCTAGTGAGTTGATGCCCGGCGCGAAGAACGCCGTGGATGTGTGTTTGGGCGTGCGCCCGGGCGAAAGCGTTGCGCTGATCGCGGATGAAGTGAGCCGCGAGGTGGCGGCCAGCCTGGAGCAGGCGCTGGAGCAACGTGGAGCTACTTGCAAAGGCTTGCTGCTGGAAGATTTTGGGCCGCGACCGATGCAGGGTGCGCCGGAGCCGGTGCTGGAAGCATTGGAAACGGCGGATGTGGGCGTGCTGTGCATGACACCGCTGCCCGGTGAACTGACGGCGCGCATGGCGATTGTTCGCGTGGTGGAGCGACGGCAGATTCGTTACGCGCACATGATTGGCGTGACGCCGGAAATCATGCAGCAAGGAATGCGCACCGATTATCGTAAGGTCGACGAACTTAGCGACTGTTTGCGCGAGCGCATGTTGAAGGCGGAAACCCTGACGGTGAAAACAGAAGCCGGCACATCGTTCAGCGCGCATTTCAATCGTCAGCTTGATTGGGTGAAAACCAGCGGATTGATCAGCCCGCGCTACTGGTCAAACCTTCCCGCGGGCGAAGTTTTTACTACACCGGAAACCGTGGATGGTACTTTTGTTTGCGACGCCACGGCTGGCGATCATTTCAATGGAAAATATGGCGACCTGCAGAGGACGCCGTTGGTGCTGAAAATTGAAGGCGGGCGGTTGGTGCATGCAGAATGCGAGCGCAAAGATCTGGAAGAAGAGTTCTGGAAGTATTGCCACACTGACGAGAACAGCGACCGAGTGGGCGAACTGGCGTTTGGCACCAACCTAGGACTGTCGCGGATGATTGGGATTTTGTTGCAGGACGAGAAATTCCCTGGCGTACACATCGCGTTCGGAGATCCTTACGGAAGCCAGACGCATGCCAATTGGAAATCACGCACGCACGTGGACGTGCTGACGCGGAACTGCGATGTATGGATTGATGAAGACCAAGTGATTGAAAAAGGCCAGTACCAACTGGAGCATCTCGGCCTGGCCTAACCCACCTGCGTGTAGTTCAGACTAAAAATTCAACTCAGAATAATCTGCCGACGTATTCGCGCATTTCGCGCTTCCAGAAGGGCCAATCGTGGCCGCCTTCCGGGCCCCAATTATCCACGGAATGGCGAATGCCTTTGCTGGCAAGGATTTCGGACAGTCGATAGGTGGGTCCGCTCTTCTCCCACGGCCCGGTGCCGGTAATCAGGTGAATATCACAGGAAGCCAACTGCTGGTAGAACCACGGATCGGATAGATTCGCGAGATAATCGACGGGATTATTGAAATAAAAATTGTCGTCGTACATTCCATCCATAAAATTTCGCAAATCGTATACGCCCGACATGGCGAAACATTTCTTGAAAACGTCCGGATGTTTGAAGAGCGAATTTGCGGCATGGTAGGCGCCGAAGGACGCTCCCATAGTGGAGATGGCGACGCGCGACTGGCAACTCTGCCAAATCAGCGGCACCACTTCTTCAGTGAGATAAGAATCGAAAACGGACTGGACATAGCTGCGATGAAATGGATGTGCGCCTTTATTGTAAAAGCTCAAGCCATTGATGGAGTTTATGCTGTAGACCTTAATGCGGCCGACATCGATGAAATCAGCGAGCGCGCCAATCATTCCCTGACCTTCCATTTCCCACTCGTCGCCAGCACTGGTGGGAAACGTGAGAATCGGGGCACCCCAATGGCCATAGACAGCAACGCCAAGATCCAGACCAAGGCGGGGCGAATGCCAGCGGTGATATTCACGTTTCATCTAGAAAACCTTCTCTCTGCGGGTGAAAAGTATGCCAGTCACACCGCGATGCTGCAAGAAAATGCGCCGAGTGGGACGCTACTGTGGCTGTAAATCTTTTTCGGCTGCAATGCAAAAAACAAATTGAAATTCAGGAGTATGGGCACGCTCAATACGTTTTCTTGGCGTTGGAAGCTACCCACGCATGAAACGCGGCCAAAGATTCGTGGCGCAGAAGCTGCTTCATCAGTAGACGACGCTGATTGGCTGGGCGGCGCAACTCTTCATAGATGAATGCATCGTCAAATCCTGCGGCTGCCGCATCAGCTGCATTGGCGCCAAAGAAAACATGGGTGGGGCGTGCCCAGTAAATAGCACCTAAGCACATGGGACAGGGCTCGCACGAAGTATACAGATCACAGCCGGTCAACTGAAAATCTCCGAGCACGCGGCAGGCTTCGCGAATCGCAACAATTTCGGCGTGTGCAGTAGGATCGTGGCTGGAGGTGACCTGGTTCGCGCCTTCGGCGATGATTTTGTCGTTTTTGACGATCAGTGCGCCAAACGGGCCGCCGCGTCCCGACGTGACGTTTTCGACGGCAAGCGCGATGGCGCGGTGCATAAAGACTTCAGACATGGAGCGAGGAGCCTCGTAGTCTAGAGTGCCGTGATAAGCTGCTTTTCTCAATGCGAATCGGACGCCGAGCGGATAAATACTCAACATGCGTGGCGGGCGGTGCGGACGAGTTGCAACCAAGCGGAATGCGGGTAGGATAGAGGGCGGTCGTGTGCGGTTTATCAGCTATTTTCGTAGCGTCAGACAGGTGAGGAAATGATCCGAATCGATAATGTAAGCCGTCGCGGATTTTTGGCAGGAATGGTGGGCACGGGTGCTCTGGTGTTGGGCGCGCGTATTCTAGGTGGGTCGTGGATCGAGACTACGTCCGCAGCGGCCGGTGACAGCCCGATGGCGAAGGCCGTGCTGCAACCCAACGTGTATCTTGCGATTGATACTGATGGGACCGTTTTTATCGTGGCGCATCGCTCGGAAATGGGCAGCGGCGATCGCACCGGACTGCCGATGATCGTTGCCGACGAGTTGGACGCCGACTGGCAACGCGTGAAAGTGGTGCAGGCCACCGGCAACGAAAAGTTTGGCGATCAGGATACGGACGGCTCGCACTCGGTGCGCAGCTTCTGGGATGCGTTGCGGGAATCGGGGGCGAGCGGGCGATTGATGCTGGTGCGCGCGGCGGCGCAAACCTGGGGCGTGCCGGAGAGTGAGTGCACCACGGAGTTGCATTCGGTAGTTCACAAAGCGAGCGGGAAAAAACTTGGTTACGGCGAACTGGCGGCCGCTGCAGCGAAATTGCCGGTGCCCAAAAAAGAGGAAGTGCAGCTGAAGTCGCGGGACAGTTGGCGGTACATCGGTAAGCCAAAATCCGGGTACGACCTGAAAGATATGTCGACGGGGAAAGCGATGTACGGTCAGGACACGCGGATGGACGGGATGCTGTATGCGTCGGTGGCGCACCCGCCGGTGTTCGGCAGTGCGGTGAAGAATGTGGACGATAGCGCGGCGCTGAAAATTTCGGGCGTGAAGCAGACGGCGACGCTTGATTCGTTTAAGCCGCCGATTGGTTACCAGGCGCTGGGCGGAGTGGCGGTGATTGCGGATAACACCTGGGCTGCGTTTCAGGGCAAGAAAAAATTGAAGGTGGAATGGACGAAGAGCGAGCACAGCGTCTGGAATTCTGATCCGTATCGCAAAGAACTGGAAGACACGGCGCGGAAGCCGGGTCAAGTGGTGCGCGAAAACGGCAATGTGGACGAAGCGTTTAAGCAGGGCGGAAAAATCGTTGAGGCAGGTTATTACGCGCCGATGCTGGCGCATGCTTCGATGGAGCCACCCGCAGCGCTGGCGATGTATCGCGATGGAAAAATCGAAGCTTGGGCAGCGACGCAGAATCCGCAGGGCGCCGCGGAGGCAGTGGCTGGCGCGCTGGGGCTGAAGAAAGAAGATGTGACGATTCACGTTACGCTGCTGGGCGGCGGTTTCGGACGCAAATCGTTTCCCGACTTTATTTGCGAGGCGGCGGTGCTTTCGAAGAAAATCGGCAAGCCGGTGAAAGTGGTTTGGAGCCGCGAAGACGACATCAAGTTCGACACGTTCCATTCAGTTGCGGCGATGTATTTCAAAGCTTCGCTGGGAGCGGATGGCAAGCCGACGGCATGGCTGCAGCGCAGCGTGTTCCCGCCCATTGCGTCGACGTTCGACGCCAGCGCTCAACATCCCGACGCCGGAGAAATCGGCTTGGGCTTCAGCGACGTACCGTTCGCGGTGCCGAATCATCGGGCCGAGAGCGGTGCTGCAACGACGCACGTCCGAATCGGATGGCTGCGTTCGGTGGCGAATATTTATCACGCGTTCGGCGTTCATTCGTTTGTGGGAGAACTGGCGAATGCGGCGGACAAAGATCCGCTGGAGTATACGCTGGCGCTGATTGGGCCGGACCGGGTGATACCCAAGACGGAATTGCCGAAGGATTATACGAATTACGATGGTGCGTATGAGCAGTATCCGATCGACACGGCGCGGTTGCGGCGCGTGGTGCAACTGGCCGCGGAAAAATCGGGATGGGGCAAGCAGAAATCGGGGAATGGGTTTGGAATGGGAATGGCGGTGCACCGCAGCTTTTTGACGTATGTGGCGACGGTGGTGCAGGCTGAGGTGAAAGACGGGCAAGTGCGAATTCATCAGGTGGATACTGCGCTCGATGCGGGGACGATCGTGAATCCGACTACGGTGCGGCAGCAATTTGAGGGCGCGGCGGTGATGGGGACGAGCATCGCGTTTTACGGGGAGATTACGGCGACGAATGGCGCGATTGATCAGTCGAATTTTGACAGCTTCCAAGTGGCGCGGATGAGCGCGGCACCGCGGCAGACGAATGTGCACATCGTGCAAAGCGATGCGTCGCCGGCTGGAGTTGGGGAACCAGGGTTGCCGCCGTTTGCGCCGGCATTGTATAACGCAATTTTCGCGGCGACTGGGAAACGGCATCGGGAAATGCCGCTGAGTAAGGTTGGATTGGCGTAGAAAGCTTGCTGGTGCAATTAGGAAGGCCTGACCCTGAAGGGGTGAGCTACAGCTATAAACCATTCGCGTGGAGAAAATTGTTGCGGCGATTTTTGATTGTGTTGAGTGGCCTTTGCGCAATTTTTGCTCTGCCCGCTAGCGCGCAGCGACGACCTGTCTTGCCACAAATCGATGAGCCGCATCCTTATTACTACCGCGAACTGTATTTGCCGCAATTAACGAGCGGGCCGAGCAGTTTGAGCTGGTCGCCGGATTCGCAGGAATTGGCGTACTCGATGGGTGGCTCGCTTTGGCGGCAGAGACTGGATTCGAAAGAAGCGACGCAACTCACCGACGGCCCTGGGTATGACTATCAGCCGGATTGGTCGCCGGATGGAAAATCCGTGGTGTACGTCAGCTATCAAAATGACGCGATGGAATTGTGGCTGCTTGAGCTGGCTACGGGGAAGACCGCGCAACTTACGAAGGATGGCGCGGTAAACGTGGAGCCGCGCTGGTCGCCCGACGGAAAGAGACTGCTGTGGGTATCGACGGAATACAACAAGCGCTTCCACATTTTTATGGCGGATGTGGCGGATGGCGCGCTCGCAAATGTGGTGAGGCTGACCGGGGAAACGAAGAGCGACCTGCCGCGGTATTACTACAGCGCATACGACATGGAAATTAATCCGGTCTGGACGCGGGATGGTAAGGAAATCCTGTTTGTTTCAAACCGCGGCCACATTCACGGGACCGGCGGCTTCTGGCGGATGAATGCGCAACCTGGCGCTGAGGCTCACGAAATTCACTACGAAGAAACCAGCTGGAAGGCGCGGCCGGACCTTTCGCCGGACGGTTCACGGATGGTTTACAGTTCGTATCTTGGGAGGCAGTGGCACAATCTCTGGATAATGCCCGCCAACGGCGGAGATGCATTTCCCATTTCTTATGGCGATTGGGATCAGACCAATGTGCGCTGGTCGCCGAATGGAAAAAGTGTTGCCTACATTTCGAATTTCACCGGCAGCACGGCGATCGAAGTGCAGACCATTCCGGAAGGAGAGATTCGGCAGATCACCGGTTTTGAAGCGCAATGGCTGAAGTTTTTGCGGCCGGCCGGAACACTGCGAATTCTTGTCGAAGATGAAAAAGGTAGTGCGACGAGCGCGCGCGCCTCGGTGACTGATTCATCAGGCCGGTTCTGCTGGCAAGAAAGCGCGGTAGTGCACGCCGATGACGGGTTCGATCGCAGCGGGCGGCAATACGAGCGGCACTATGTGTACGTTCATGAGAGCGACAATTTCCAGGTTTCCGCCGGAGATGCGCTGATTGAAGTGAGCAAAGGGCTGCAGTACGGTCCGCAGACGCTAAAGGCACAAATCACGCCAGGCAAAGTGAAAGAAATCCGGGTGAAGCTGCGAAAAATCGATACTCCATGGAACTCCAAGGAACATTGGAGCAGCAGCGATCTGCACGTGCACATGAATTATGGAGGCGCGTACAGAAACGATCCGGATGGCTTGCTTGCCTATGCGGAAGCTGAGGATGTGCAGATCGTCAATCAGCTCACCGTAAATAAGGAGCAGCGCTTTCCCGATATCGAGACGCTGAATACGGATTACTTCAGTTTGCAAACCGAGCATTCGCAAATTGTGCGGGGCCAGGAATTCCATACGAGCTATTGGGGCCATCGCGGAATTCTGAATCTGAAAAACAATTTACTGCTCCCGGGCTATGCCGGATACCCCAACACGGCCGCGGCTAGCCTGATGCCGATGAATGCGGATGTGTACGACATGGCGCACGCACAAGGTGCGCTGGTGGGCGCGGTGCATCCGTTCGACGAAGTCCCCGATCCTTTCGCGCAGCCGGCGCCGCGGATTACTGATGAACTGCCTGTGGATGTGGCGCTCGGCAAACTCGACTACATGGAGATCGTGGGTTTCAGCGATCATAAAGCAACTGCGGAAGTCTGGTACAAGCTACTGAATCTTGGTTTCAAAGTTCCCGCAGGCGCGGGAACGGACGCCACAACGAATTATGCCGCACCTATCCGTGGGCAGGTAGGGTTCGATCGCGTGTATGTTTCGACGCCGGAATGGCCGGTCGATATTGATGTGTGGATGGATGGATTAAAGCAGGGCAAGAGTTTTGCCACAAATGGGCCACTGATTAAGTTTGAACTCGGCGGAGCAACGCTGGGAAATGAATTAAAGTTTGATGTGCCGCAGGCTGCTGTTCCCTTCACGGCAAAATTGCGGTCGATCGTGCCGGTTGACCATCTGGAAGTGGTTTGCAACGGGAGCGTGGCGCAGGAATTGAAGCTGGAGGACTCGCACCAGACCGCCGATCTTTCCGGAACAATTCCGCTGAGCGAAAGCGGATGGTGCGTTTTGCGGTCGTGGAGCGAAAAGGCGCAATATCCGATGATGGACAAGTATGCGTACGCGACTACCAGCCCGATCTACGTCAATATCGCCGGTAAGCGTGCCTACTCCAAGAAAGATGCGGA
>JBAVNY010000743.1:0-9634 GCA_049691535.1 Candidatus Acidiferrum sp. | reverse complement strand
TTAATAACTGAGGGAAATGCAGGCACAACACTCCGCCGAAGGAAAGAAATCCAAAAAAGGCCGACAATATCCCACTCCACCAGCCGGTTCCAAAGCCGGTGGACTCGGCATCGCCAAAGAATTCGTTAATTTTCTGCTCGATCACAATGCCTCTTAGTTTACGTTCCTCGACTCCTGCGGGTCATTAAAAGATACCGACATGGTCGGTAACGAGTTGGCAACACGCCATGGCATCGCCGCACAAAACGCCTAGCCCTTTCGGCCGGTATCCCTTCGGACACCGCTTCCGGCTGCCAACAGTGACACCCTATCCTCCGGCAACTAGATTGGAAGTCCCAGCCAGGAGACGGACCCGTGACTACCCTACGCCGACACATTTTAGTTCTGGCTGCGATTCTTGCCTTTTCCAGCCCGGTCGTTCGCGCGCAACAGCCACAAAAGGCATCGCACTCCACACCGGAAGACCGCCTGAAGAAGCTCGAAGAACGAGCCGAGGCCGCGGAAAAAGCCGCAAGCAGCGCCGCGATGGAAAAAGATTACATCACGCGCACCCAGAAACAGTACGAGTCTTACTACCAGAGAGTCCTGAACACGCAAATGTGGACGCTGGGAATCATGGGAGTAATCCTGGTGGGCGTGTTTGTTCTAGTAGCCAGATTCAGCCTGAAACTGATCGACGAACAGACCAAAACCGCCACCGCCGGAGCCACGGTGCAAATGCGCAACGAATACGCGCGGGCTTTAGCCAAGGACGTCCAAAAATTGTGGGATTCGAATGCCGCCGACATCAAGAAGCTGAAAGAAACACTGACCGCACAGTTCGCCGAACTCGAGCAGAACCTCAGAGATCGCTCCGATTTTCAAGCGCAGTTTGTGCAGGCACTTGCTGAAGAGCTGGACGAGAGCCAAGGCGATTCCGTAGTGACGTTTCGCAACGCGCTCAGAACCTACAAGTCCGGCAAAGCCCGAAACTTGATCGAAGCAAAGGTCGGCGCGACCACCGCACGCTCCGTCTTTGAATCGCTGCGCAGAAAGCATCGGGAAAACTACGTGGATAAAGCACGTGAGGAGTTGGCAGATTCGCTCTACAACGACCTCAAGGAAGAGCTGGCTTTGGCCGCACTGCAGAGTCCCTGGCTTACGCCGCTGATCAACGAAAGAAATCCACCTCCCCCAGAACCCGCAGCGCCCGAGCCGGCCGCGGAGCCGCGCCTCGTAGCTAAGACAATCTCTGAAACCCATCACGCAGTGTCAGATGCAACTTTCGACGAAGAGTCTGACTCCTGCCGCCTAATAAACACCTGAGTTCACGACGCCGGCCCGCTCGCGAAACAATTGCAGCTACCTTTCTTTTCACGGTTTCCAAACAGTGGCCTTCGCCAGTGACGGGTTATATTTGAGTTGCGGAGATTCTGATGAAACCCGTGATCTTAGTTTTCTGTGTTGTGTTTGGAGTTGGCGGTCTGCGCGCGCAGACACCCGGCTGGCAGCCATCGCCGGGACATACGCAATTGCCGATATGGCCTGGGGCGGCGCCTGATGCGCAACCGTCGGCTGGGGCAGAAGTCACCGCGACAGCAGAGAATCTGGTTGCAGGAAAGCCATGGGAATATGTTTCCAACGTCTCGCGGCCTACGATGACGGTCTATTCACCAAGCGGAAAGAATACCGGCGCTGCGGTGGTGGTGTTTCCTGGCGGAGGCTACAAGATTTTGGCCATCGATCTGGAAGGCACAGAGGTATGCGACTGGTTAACATCCAAGGGGATCACCTGCGTGTTGTTGAAGTATCGCGTGCCGGACTCGGGTATGCACTGGGAAGAGCGCTGCATGTGCCAGGTCCATCCGAAAGCACCCACGGCGCTGGAAGACGCGCAGCGGACCATCGGACTGCTGCGCCTTCATGCCGCCGAGTGGCACATCGATCCGCACAAAATCGGAGTGCTTGGATTTTCGGCAGGTGGGCACCTGGTGACCGCGATCAGCACCCATTTCGAGAAGCGTTTGTATCCTTTAATAGACGCGGCGGACAAAGAAAGCTGCCGCCCCGATTTCGCGGTAGCGCTTTATCCCGGGCATCTGTGGAACGACGCAGAAAAGTTCGAGTTGAATCCGGATATTCACGTCACTCGCAACACTCCGTCCACTTTCCTGGTGCAAGCGGAGAACGATCCTGTCGACAGTATCAATAATTCACTGGTTTACTTCCGCGCGCTGAAGAATGCTGGAGCTCCCGCAGAGATCCATGTGTATGCACAGGGCGGCCATGCCTTTGGGCTGCGGCGCACCGATTTTCCCATCACCGCATGGCCGCAGTTAGTGGAGACGTGGCTCGCGACGATAGGAATTCTTCCGAAATGAATCAGCAACCGCATCGGGGCCGTTGATTGACTTGGAGTCCGGCGAAAAACTAATATAGGCGCCTAATGACGGACTCGGCTTCGCGTATCGGGCAGATAATCTCTCACTACAGAATCATTGAGAAACTCGGCGGCGGTGGCATGGGTGTGGTGTACAAAGCCGAGGACACGCGGCTGGACCGCTTCGTCGCGCTGAAATTTTTGCCCGAGGACCTGGCGCATGACCCGCAGGCCCTGGAACGATTTCGCCGCGAAGCCAAAGCCGCCTCGGCGCTGAACCATCCCAACATTTGTACCATCCACGATATCGGCGAAGAGTCTGGCTCCGCCTTCATCGCCATGGAATGCCTGGAAGGCAAAACACTCAAGCACACCATCAACGGACGGCCGCTGGAGCTAGAAACTCTGCTGACCATTGCCATCGATGTGGCCGACGCACTGGATGCCGCACATAGCAAAGGAATCGTGCACCGCGACATCAAGCCGGCGAATATTTTTGTGACCAGCCGCGGACACGCCAAGATTCTTGATTTTGGGCTGGCCAAAGTCGCTACCGAACGAAACGAGGCGGCAACCATCGAGACGCTGGCCACGCAAGGCGTGGGCCCTGAGCAGTTGACCAGTCCCGGAAGCACGCTGGGCACGGTAGCGTATATGTCTCCAGAGCAGGCGCGAGCCAAGGAACTGGATGCGCGCACCGATTTATTTTCGTTTGGCGCGGTGCTCTATGAGATGTCCACCGGGCAATTGCCATTTCGCGGAGATAGCACCGCCACAATTTTCGACGCGATTCTAAATCGCGCTCCAATCGCCCCGGTGCGGCTGAATCCCGATCTGCCCGCGGACCTGGAACGCATCATCAGCAAAGCGCTGGAGAAGGATCGCAATCTGCGTTACCAGCACGCCTCGGATATTCGCGCAGACCTGCAGCGGTTGCAGCGCGACAGCAGTTCGGCGCGCGTGCCCAGGGCCGAAGTCGACGATGATGGTTCCCTTCCGCCGCCAGGCTCGGGACGCACTTCGGGTGCTGCGTTTTCCGGCAGCGGACTGCTTGCTGCGGCTACTTCGGGTCGACATTCCGCGGTTGGCGCAGTCAACGCGAGCGGCGCGGCATCCTCCGCGAGCAACTTGCAAATTTCTGGCGTTGCGCCGCCCAAGAGCCACAAAGGTCTGCTGATCGGCGCCGCGATCGTGTTGCTGCTTCTCGCCGCTGCTGGTGCGAGCTACTACAAGTTTGCCGGCCAGAAAACGCAGCTCAATTTGCAAGACATGGAAATCACCAAGCTCACGCAAAGCGGCAAGGCTTCCGGCGTGGCGATTTCTCCCGACGGGCAATATGTGGTTTATGTTTTGCGCGACGGCGAAAAGCAAAGCTTGATGGTGCGCCAAGTGGCCACCGGCAGCGACGTTCAAGTGCTTCCCCCGGAAGTACGGGTGTTTTACGGGCTGACTTTTTCGCCGGACGGCAACTACATTTATTTCACCGCTTCTGGCAAGGACAATCCACTGTTCAGCTCGTTGTATAAAATGCCGGTGCTTGGCGGATCGACGGTAGAAGTGCTGCGCGACATTGATACCGGGCCGGGATTTTCTCCCGACGGCAAACGCTTCGCCTTTTTGCGCGGCGATCCGGTAAAGGCGGAAGTGCATCTGCTGGTCGCCAATGTGGACGGCAGCGGCGAACGTATGCTGGTGAACAAGCCCGCCAGTGTTACACCGTATGCGATGCTGCGCCCGGCGTGGTCGCCGGACGGGAAGACCATTGTGTTTACGTTGTATGAGCCCGCGAATCGCCGCTTGCTCTATGCCGTGTCGCCCGAGGATGGGGCGTCGCTGCATCCTTTATATACAACGCATGAGGACCTGGGCTTGCCCAGGTGGCTTCCGGACGGCAGCGGATTGATCTTGGCGATTCGTGAGCAGGGCGCGGCAAATCGCGGCCAGTTGTGGATAGTTTCTTATCCTGCTGGCGAGGTGCACCGCCTTTCGAATGACCTGACCAACTACAGCCAGGCCTGGCTGGATCTTTCCAAAGACGGGTCGGAATTGGCGACCATCGAGACTTCGCGGGTATCGGATCTCTGGGCCCTTCCTGACGCGGATTCCTCGCGCGCCAAACAGATTACTTCTGGTGGCTCTCCTATCGGGACCGTGTCGGCCTTAGGGAAAGATCACTTGCTGTATGAAACCGACGCTGAAGAAGTTTTTTCGGCTGAACTGGATGGCGGCAGTCCGACGCAAATTTCCGGCAGCGAGCGGCGTACCGATATCGCCACGGCGTGCGGCGACGGGAAATACTTCGTTTACCAGCACGCGGAGAATGAGCAAGCGAACATCTGGCGCGCGGATGCCAACGGCGCGAATCCCGTGCAGCTTACCCACGAGAGCGCAGCGGTGCGCCCGGTTTGCTCGCCGGACGGCCAGTGGGTTACGTACCTAAACGCTGTGGAATATTCGATGTGGATTGTGCCTATCAACGGGGGCAGCAGCAGAAAGTTGGAGTTGCCCATGATGCCGTTGGGATTTGGGCAACTTTCGGCGGACAGCAAACTGTTTCTTTATCTGGCGTCGGATCCCGCTCACATGTCGGCGCGAAATCGCAACAACGTGGTGTCGGTACAGGGAGGCCCGCTGGTCGCGTCGTTTGAGAGACCAAACGGAGCGGGCGGTGTGGCGTGGTCGCCCGATGGGAGAAGCATCGATTATGCGGTGATACGCGGAGGAATTTCGGATATTTGGCGGCAGCCGCTGCCCACTGGCGAGCCAAAACAGTTGACGCATTTCCCTTCGGGGATCATTTATTCGTTCGCTTGGGCCAACGACGGCAAAACGTTGGTGGTTGCGCGCGGCCCGCGCAGCGCGGATATTGTCCTGTTGAAGTCCAAAAAGCCTCACTAACACTCGTCGAGGCAGTATTCAAAAAAATCATGAGCGCTCACTTGAGCGCCAGGCGGTAGCGCTTATAGGTCTCGGCGGTGCCATACCAGTTGGGAAAATCTTGCAGAAAGACCGCGCCAAACTTGGCGTTTAAGGATTGGCTTGCTCCCGGGCGCGCAAATCCGTACACAACTTTGTATCCCTTAGCCACAGCCAGTCCCAGCCAATGCGCCTTCAAAATTGTTCCCAGTCCCTGGTTCTGAAAGGCGGGCAGGATGGTGTTCGAGAAGCAATCGATGGCATCCTCCTTTTCGCATTCGGCCAAATCAGGAAACTCTGCTACAAGCAATTCGTCCGAGCTGGAGAGTGGAATTCCATACGATTCGCCGGCAAGTTGCCCATCCACGAGCATCCAAGCAAAAATCGATCCCGTTTCGTCGAACATTTTCTTCTTTTCAGAAAGATCGAGTTGCAGCGCTGCGGGATAGACCACCTCAAACGCCATGGTCTCCTCAAGCGCAACGTCATACTCGAATTTGATCACGCCCAAGTTGCGCCTCGACTCGTAGAACTCCGCTTGCATCTCGATGTAGCGACCGTTTTCAAATCAGGCCTTCGACGGCCACGATGTCCGCGGTCGACACTTGCTGCCGCACCGCCTTCAGAGGCTGGTACTCAGGATCAAGAAAGAAGGCTTGCGCCGAGGCCAGGTCGGGGAATTTCAATAGGACTAGGCGCGCCGGATTCCACCCTCCTTCCATTACTACGCATTTTCCCCCGCGCACCAGGTACTCTCCGCCATACTTGCGAATCAAGGCGGGAACTTTGTTTTTGTATTCCTCGTAGGCGGCAGGATCCCTTACATCCACGTTGACGATCATGTACGCGCTCATCTGCTCATCTCCACACTCCAGCCTATCGAAGGCAAATTTCTCGCAGCTTCGCTTTTTATCTACTCCTGGTTTGAATCAGCAAAACTCCCGCCATCACCACAAACACCAACGCGATGACTACCACCCAGACCAGCGGGGAGATAAATTTATGCCCGCAAAACGGGCAGGCACGCACGTTCAAAGCGCTGACTCGCTGGCAGGCCGGGCAGGTCTTCATTACCGCCAATCTATTCACGCCGTTTCCCCGCTGTCAATCCTGAAGACATTCGGGACTGGATAGCGGATCAACCGGCACCTGACGACTACTCAAGCTACTACAAAATTGCAATGAACTTTGGCGAGCGACGTGCTCCCGTATCCGTCATGACGCTGCGAATGAAACTCTGGGGAATGTGCGTCGTTTCCACCATCGGTCTCCTGGCGGTTGCGGCCTTCTGGATTCAAGGCCAGCACGCCACGCTGCTGCAGGTCTGAAGCCCCCATTTCCAAAGCAAATGTTCGCTTGACAGTAAGAATACACTTATATAAGTTGTACATTATGCATGAACCATTCAATCTCGATGCTGCCTTTACCGCCATGGCCGATCCTACGCGCCGCGCGATTCTGGCGCGTCTGGCCAAGGGCGAAGCCACTGTCATGCAATTGGCGAAGCCTTTCGAAATAACCCAGCCGGCCATCTCCCAACACCTCAAGGTGCTCGAAGACGCTGGCCTGATCGCGCAACGGGTCGACGGCACCAAGCGCCCGCGGCGTCTCGCAAAGCCCGGCATTGACGCGATGGACCAGTGGCTCAGCATGCTGCGAAAAGCTCTGGAGAAAAATTACGACCGCCTGGATGAAGTCTTGGCAAACATGGAGCAACACAAGAAAGGAGCAAAACGATGAGCAGATTGACACTGAAGACGGAAGGTGACACGCATATCATTGTGACCCGGCGTTTCGCGGCGCCTCCAGAGGCGGTGTATCGCGCGCACACCGATTCCAAACTAATTCAGAAATGGATGCTTGGCCCCGAAGGTTGGACTATGCCGGTCTGCATCAACGAAGCCAAGCCCGGCGGCAAGATTCGTTACGAATGGACGAACGGAAAAGGCCAGGGATTCCATATCACCGGCGAATTTCTGGAACTCACGCCGTACAGCCGCATCGTCCACGTCGAACGCATGCATCTGCCAGACCCGACGCCGGAAAATCACGTGGAAACAAAATTTGAGCCGGACAGCGCTGGCACCTCGATGACCATGCGCATGACGCTGCCCGACGCTGCGACCCGCGCCGCCATGCTGAAAACCGGAATGGAGCACGGCATGGAAGCCAGCTACGTCCGCCTGGACGGAATACTTTAGGCGGCGACAGCAATAGGACAGCATTTTCTACAGGTCATAACGGATAATTGATAAAGACGACGTGCGAAGGCCAAAATGTATTCCATTACTATCGCTGGCAATCTCGAAAGATGCAGGACCGAAGCAGAAATTTCAGACGCCACGGCTGCTGTCGTCGCAGTCGTGTATGAACAGGTGGACGGATGGCATGCCGTCGTTCGGGACGAGCACTTAAATCAGGCGGACGCAGATTTCCAATCCACTGTCAGCCTCGCCATGGAAATGCTGTCTCACGACGTAAATCGCCGCGGGGAAAACGTTGCCGATAATCCGACAAGAGGCACGCTCGCGCTATGGCTCATGCGCAAAGATGACGGTACTGCAATGGGCGGAATTTAACGCTGCGAGCGGAAGCCGCAGTCCTTCCACAGCTTTTCCCAATTCCAGATTCCGTAGGCCACTTTGCTGGGCAACGGGAATCTCAGTTGATGCGCCAGCATGCACACCTGGCCGCGATGATGCGCTTCGTGGGCCAGCATGTAGCACAGCATTTCCACGCCGACTGGCCAAGTTGGCGCCCAACCGTCTCGGCGAAACTTCTTGATGCGACCGCGTCCATCGCCCAGCGCTTCAGCCAACATTTCCACGCAGCGCGCAGCGCTCTCGGCCAATCCTGCACGGGCCTGCGGCGGCGTGCAATTCGCGCGCTGAAGTTGTCGCGGCGCCTTTAAATGTGGAGCGGTAAGCCGGATCCATTTACATCGCACATTGTGAACATGAGTGAAAATCGCCACGATTGGCCGGGCCTTCCCGGGAGGCTTCGCTCTCCATGCCGCGGGGTCAAGGTGCTCGATGATCATCTGATTCATGCGCTCATTCGCGGCAAAAATTTGCGCAGTTTGCCCGAGCTCCGCTTGTACATGTTTTTGGCGCGTCGTCACCGTCACAGTTCCCTGCCCCCCGGCCAGGCCCATGATACTTCCAGCCCGCCGCTCGCGCGCAAAGTTTGCCTTCCGCAGCGACAAGTTTCATATAAGCTGTCTACCGCCAAATCGAATCGTATCCGAGGAGCATCTTGATGAATAGTCTGTTTCGCGCATCCATTCGCCTAACCGCACTTGCTTCCGTAGCGCTTCTCTGTTTTGTGTCGGCCGCGCTGGCGCAATATACGGATCGGCAAGCCATCGAAGATCTGGGTGGTCCGCAAGAATTCGCGCAGCGCCGGACCGAACTGATGGCCCAGGCGAAGACCGGCTACACGTTACTCTTTGCCCGCAATGAAATTCCCGAGGCCGCGCACTATCGCGAAGACAACGACTTCTACTACTACACCGGAGTGCAGGATCCCGGCGCGGTGCTGGCCATGGATAATTCCAACGGGCACATCATTCTCTTTGAGCCGCAGCAGGTGGGGCGCACCGCGCAGGTTTATGGCCCGAATTTATTGTCGCAGCCCGATGACGCCAAGCGCCTGGGCTTCACCGCTGTGCAACCGGTCGGCAATCTCGATATCTGGCTCTCTAACGTTCTCAGCGCGGATCCGCAAGTCAATCTGTGGGTGCGGCTCGACTTTCCCGACAAGGCGGATGGAGCGCGCCCGGAAGTGGGCCGCGATCACGCCTGGAAATTCGCGCATCCTTATCACGAAGATGTGCCAACTGATTTAGCTCCCGCCAAGTTGCTCGCCGAACGCTATCCCATGGCCAGGCTTTGCGATCTGACGCCGATGATCGACGCCATGCGCAATATCAAGCGGCCCAAGGAAATCGAAGTGCTTCGCCGCAACGGAAAAATCAGCGCAGAGGGAAATCGCCAAGCCATCACTCATGCCCGCCCCGGCATGCATCAATACGAAATCGAAGCGCGCGCTTACGAATATTATTACAGCCACGGAGCGCAAGGCGTGGCGTATCTGGCTATCGTCGGCTCAGGCAAAGATATCAATACCTGGCATTACTTCTCGAATCGCGAAGTGATCGAACCGAATCAACTAGTCGTGTTTGATTTCGGCGCGTCGCTGGACCATCTCACCATGGACATCACGCGTACCTTCAACATCAGCGGAAAATTCACGCCGGATCAGGCCAAGTGGTACGCCGTCGATCTCGAATCGCAAAAGGCCACGATTGCGTTGCTGAAGCCCGGGCGCACGTACGAAGAGGCCGCGGCCGCGGGCAAA
>JBAVNY010000742.1:0-12128 GCA_049691535.1 Candidatus Acidiferrum sp. | reverse complement strand
GGAGATGCGTGGGCAGCGGCGATGGCTGCGGGCGTTGAAGAAAAATTGGCGTCAACGGCTGATGTGGTTACCGAGGCGGCGTATGTAGCTCCGCAGGTGGACGAAATTGCGGAAGTAGCAACGGCCGAGGAGAAACCGGTTCCGGTTATCCAAGATTCTGCGGTGGTGGAAACGGAACCGGCGGTGATTGAACCAGCGCCGATACTCGCGGAAGTCCCGGTGCTTGCTCAGGAAGAGACAAAGAATCCCGAAACCAAGAGCAACTGGTATTCCGTGCCTCCTTCGCCATGGGATGTGGAGGCAAAGAAAGTTTCGCAACTCGCGGCGACTTGGGATGCACCGGTGGTTAAGGGAACGGAAGAAACGCAGGAGATTCCGGTTTATAACGAGGCGGCAAGGGTCGAGCAACTACCTGCGCCAGAAACTGTGAGCGAAGTTTCATCCTCGGCGCCTGAAGTGGTTCAGGAAGTTGCGCACGAAGATGCGGCTCCTGCTCATGAGACCGCGGCAACCAACTCGGACTTCGTCGTCGCTGCTGAGCCAGAAGCGCAGATAGAAAATTCTCCCGAAACGGTTTCAAGTAACTTCACGGAGATTGACGAACCGAAGGTGGAAACGGCAGAGCCGATCGCGGCTGTGCAGCCACAAGCGAATCAGATGGATGAGTTGGTGGCACGAGTGCTCCAACGCATGAATCCAGACGTCCTGCAAAAGGTCACGCAGGAAATCCTGAAGCCGATCATCGAAGCGTTGGTTAAAGACGAGTTGGAATCCAAAAAGTAGCAACCTGAAGCCAAGCCGGAAATCGGCTGGGTCCTCCCAGAACAACCTGTTCGCGAACCAAGTCGCTCTGCATGGCGAATTGACGGCGTTTGTAGCTGCCCGTATATTCAAGGTTTACCTTGGGTGCGGCATAGTGTGCCGGTGCGGGTGTAGCAAGGTGGGGAGAAGGAAGCGGGATGTCGCCAGAGATTGCCAAAACATACGAGCCTCAGCAAATTGAGCCGCGCTGGGCAGAATACTGGGTGAAGGAGGAACTTTTCAAGGCCGATCCAGCGGCGCCGGGACCAGCCTTCTCGATCGTGATTCCCCCGCCCAACGTGACGGGCTCGCTGCATATCGGGCACATGCTGGACCACACGGAAATCGATGTGCTGACGCGGTGGCACCGGATGCGCGGCTACAACACGCTGTATCTGCCGGGAACGGATCACGCCGGAATTTCAACGCAGCGCGTGGTGGTACGGCAGCTAGCGGAACAAAGAATTGATTATCACAAATTGGGCCGCGAGGAATTCATCAAGCGCGTTTGGCAGTGGAAAGAAGTAAGCGGTGGAACGATCCAGCGGCAGATGAAGCAGATTGGAGAGTCGTGCGACTGGTCGCGGGAGAAGTTCACGCTGTCTCCAGAATTATCGCGGGTGGTGCGGGAAGTTTTCGTCCGACTATATGAAGAGGGTTTGATTTATCGCGAAAAGCGGATGGTGAATTGGTGTCCGGTCTGCCTGACGGTGCTCAGCGACCTGGAAGTCGTGCATGAAGAGCGCCAAGGACATTTATGGCACATCACCTATCCGGTAGCTGGTTCGGACGAGAAACTGGTGGTAGCGACCACACGCCCGGAAACGATGCTGGGCGATACCGCGGTGGCCGTACACCTGGAAGACGAGCGCTATAAGCACCTGATTGGCAAGAATGCGCTGCTGCCGTTGATGAATCGGGAAATTCCCATCATTGGCGATGAAATGGTGGAGCGCGAATTCGGGACTGGAGCGGTAAAGATAACGCCCGCGCACGACCCCAACGACTTCGAAGCGGGAAAACGGCACGGATTGGAACAGATCGACATACTGACCGATGACGGTCACATGAATGAGAATGCCGGCGCGTACGCGGGCCTGGACCGGTTCGAAGCGCGGAAGAAGGTGGTGGAGGACCTCAAGGCGCAAGGATTGCTGGTAAAGATTACCGATCACGTGCATGCGGTCGGATTGTGTGAGCGCAGCAAAACGATTGTGGAGCCGCGCGCATCGACGCAATGGTTTTGCAGGATGAAGCCGATGGCGGAGGTCGCGCTGGCGGCGGTCGAGCGCGGAGACATTCGCATCGTGCCGGATAATCGGCGTGAAGAATATTTCAACTGGATGCGGAACATCCGCGACTGGACGCTTTCGCGTCAATTGTGGTGGGGACATCGAATTCCAGCGTGGTATTGCGGGAAATGCGGCGCGGTGATTGTCTCGCGCGAAGATCCGACGAAATGCGTGAAATGCGGGTCGGAAGAATTGCAGCAGGATCCAGACGTGTTGGACACCTGGTTCAGTTCCGGATTATGGCCCTTTTCGACTCTGGGCTGGCCGGAGAAGACCCCGGATTTTGAGCGGTATTATCCAACGACCCTGCTCATTACCGGCTACGACATCCTGTTCTTCTGGGTGGCGCGGATGATCATGCTGGGGATGCATTTTACCGGGCAAGTTCCCTTTCGCGCGGTGTACCTGCATTCGCTGGTGCGTACGGCGAGCGGGGAGAAAATGTCCAAGTCGAAAGGCACGGGACTCGACCCGGTGGCGTTGAATGAACAGTACGGCACCGACGCCATGCGGTTTTGCCTCACGTCGATGGCCGCGCCGGGCACAGACATCGTGCTGTCCGACGATCGTTTACTGGGAGCGCGGTCATTCGCCAACAAGATCTGGAATGCGTCGCGATTTCTGTTCGTAAATCTGGATAAGTTTGAGCAGGGTGGAACTTCGTTGGAGGAATTGGCGGCTCCGAGTGTGCGCGAGTGTGCTCCTTACGCCCGCAACGGGCAAGTACCGCTGGTAGATCGCTGGCTGTTCGCGCGATTGGCACAGACCATTGAGACGGTGAATGACGCACTGACGAATTATCGCTTCCACGAAGCGGCGCAAGCGGTGTACCAGTTTTTTTGGGGCGATTTCTGCGATTGGTATATCGAATGGGTGAAACCAGAACTGCAGCATGTCGATCGCGAGCGAGCCGTTATCGCTTGGAAGAATCTGTTCGCGGGGTTTGATGCGGCGCTGCGATTGCTGCATCCCTTCATGCCATTTTTGACGGAAGAGTTGTGGCATCAACTGCCTCAGAAACCGGGAGGCAAATCGATTGCCTTGGATGCCTATCCGGAGGCAAAGGCCGGATGGAAAGACCCGCAGGGTCTGAATGAATACGGGTTGGTCCAGGACGTAATTCAAACGCTACGTACGATTCGGTCGGAAATGAAGCTGGAACCAAAAAGGAAGGTGGTGGCCGAGTTTTCAAGTGGCGAGGCCGAAGCGCGGAACATTATCGAAGCGAACCGCGAGGGCATCGTAAGACTGGCAAGTTTGTCAGAGTTGAGTGTGCTGACGGGAAAACTGCCGGAAGGTGACGGCGGAGTTCGCTCGACGGCACAGTTTGATCTACGGATTCCGTATGTCGCGGACACGATTGATGTGGCTGCGGAGCTGGCGCGATTGAAAAAAGAAATTGAAGGCTTACAGAAGGCCATTTCTTCCAAAGAAAAGCAGTTGGGAAATGAGACGTTTCGTGGACGGGCTCCAGAAAACATTATCAAGCAGATGGAAGAGACGCTAACCGGCCAGCGGGTGGAACTGGGTAAGCTACTGGAGCGTCAACAACGGCTGGATAGTGGCGCGGCATAACAAAAGGCGTTTCAGAAGCGGTACAGTTGCATGGACTGGAATTCCGACTACATAACGGACCTGATCACACGAGCGCTGCGCGAAAATGAGCGTGTGGATGCTGCCAGTGCGGCAGCGATAGCTGCTGCCAATTCCGCGGCGATCGGGCGGATTTTTGCGGAACAGGAAATCGTGGTAGCTGGTCTTCCACTCGCCGCAAGAGTGTTTGCGGCAATTGACTCGCGGATGCGAGCAGAGACTCTGGCGCAGGATGGAGCCATGCTCGCTCACGGTCAGGAGCTGTTCCGACTGCGCGGCACTGCCGTCGCCATGCTGTCCGGTCAGCGCACGGCACTGGTCTTCTTGGAGTGGCTGAGCGGCATCGCGACATTGACGCACAGTTATGTTTTGGAGGTGTCTGGGAGCGGGGCGAAGATTTCTTGCACGCAAAAAACGACGCCGGGGTTGCACATGCTTGAGCAATATGCCGTTGAAACTGGTGGCGGTTGTGACCCCAATGCCAGATTAGTTGGGGAATTACGGATCACGGAGAGTCACATTGCGGTTGCAGGCGGGGTGAAAGCTGCATTAGATCAAGCGCACGCTTATGCAGCGCTAAGGATACAGCCTCAAGCCATGACCGCGTATGAAGCGGTAGGGGGTATCCCGAGTCCGGAGGAGGCCAATTCCCTCTCCATCCGCGTCGAAGTGCGAAATGAGTTGGAACTTCGTGAAGCGGTGGACTCCGGGGCGGAATGGGTAACGCTGAGGAATCTGACGTCGGCAGAAGTGAGAAGCTTTGTCTCCATCGCGCGACGTATGAAGTCCGATTGCATTGTGGAAGTAACGGGCGACATTGCGCTGCAGGATGCTCGTGAATATGCCCAGACTGGTGCAGATTTTCTGGCGGCCGCGACACTGACGCAGTCTGCACCGCGAGCAAGCTTTCGTCTGCTTGTGGATGGCATCGAGGAAACGTAGGATAGGACCCGTGATGCACTGGATTGGCATCTAATGCCGCAAGCAGCAACTTTACCAGGGACAACCGACCGGCGATTGGCCTCGCTGCTGACCCTGCTCTCGGAAAACGCCACAATCGTCATTAGTGGCGAGCGGATTGCGCGAGAAATTGGCGTGTCGCGCTCGACGGTATGGCGCTGGGTGGAACGGTTGCGTGAACTCGGCGTTCGAGTGAAGGGCCAGCAGAGCGCCGGATATTTTCTGGAGAGGGTCCCTGATATATTGACACCGGACTTGTTGCGCAAACGGATGAAGGGGAAACTGTTCGGCAAGCGCGTTTACCACTTCTTTAAAACGGATTCGACCAACCGGGTGGCGATGGAATTGGGCTATGCCGGTGAGCCGGAAGGCTCGGTGATTCTGGCCGAAGAACAGACGGCAGGCCGGGGGCGATCCGGGCGCAGTTGGCACTCGGAACGAGGCGCGGGGTTATATGTGACGCTGCTGCTGCGACCGCGATTGTCGCCGGTGCAGGCACCACTACTGACGATGCTGGCAGGATTGTCTGCGCATTCCGCCATTCAGGCGCAGACCGGACTTTCGGCAGAATTGAAATGGCCGAACGACCTCCTGATGGACGGTAAGAAAGTAGGCGGAATTCTGACCGAGATGCACGCGGAGCCGACACAAGTGCGTTTTGTGATTGTAGGTATCGGAATTAATACCAACCAGGAAAAGTTTCCACATGACATTGCGAGTGTCGCAACTTCATTGCGCAAGGAATCAGGACGAACTCATTCGAGGCTGGAACTACTGGTGCGATTGCTGAACGAATTCGAGAGCGACTACAATCGGTTCCTGCACGAAGGGGCCCGCTACGTTGTAGATCGATTCGAACGAGTGTCTAGCTTTGCGAGCGGGAAGCGCGTTCGCGTGGAGACGGGATTTGAAACGTATTTTGGGACAACAGCGGGACTGACGTCCGACGGACTGTTGCAGGTAAAGCGTGAAGAAGGGCCGGTGACGATGGTGGTTGCCGGAGATGTGACCGAGGCACGGTAGATGCTACTGACCATCGATGTGGGGAATACCAACACGGTGCTAGGTGTTTTTCGCGAAGAGCAGTTGATCGCGAATTGGCGATTGACCACGGCGCGAGCCCAGACCGTGGACGAATATGGAGTGTTGACTCGGAATTTATTTTCACTGGCAGGGCTGAATCAGGAAGACATCAGTGGAGTGATCATTAGTTCAGTCGTGCCGCCGGTGAACTGGACGCTGGCGGAGATGTCGCGGATTTATTTTGGGAAGAAAGCCCTATTCGTTGAGATGGGCGTAAAGACCGGGATGGCGGTGCTGGTCGACAACCCGATGGAAGTGGGCGCGGACCGCATTGTGAATGGTGTGGCAGCGTTCCATCAGTACGGCGGGCCTTGCGTAGTAGTGGATTTTGGGACGGCGATTACGTTTGATGTGATCTCGGCGCGCTGCGAGTACCTTGGGGGCGTGATTGCGCCTGGAATCGGGAGTGCGTCGGAGGCTTTATTCTCGCGGGCTGCGAGATTGCCGCGAGTAGAGATCAAGGATCCAGGCAAAGTGATCGGCACGAATACTGTGACGCATATGCAGGCGGGTTTGTACTTCGGTGCAGTGGACATGACCGACGGAATGCTAGCCAGGATTAAGGCGGAGCTAAAAACCGATGCGGTGGTGGTGGCTACGGGCGGACAAGCTCGACTGGTGGCGCGAGGGTCGAAGTACATTCAACATATAGATGAATTCCTGACGCTGCGCGGTCTGCGATTGATCTGGGAGAAGAACCAGCACGCCGACGGTCATCGCGAACAACAACCAACATCGCAACCAGTCGCACAGAAAAGCGCTACATCAAGGAAAGTGCGGAACTGAAAACGAAATTAGCACGTAAACGCGCCCATCATGGAAACCTGGAATTACTTTAATTATTTTACCGAGATCGAAGAGCATTTCTGGAAAAAACGCGGAGCACATCTGCTGGTTTCCCCTTTAGATTGGGCGGTGATGGAAACGTGGCAGAAGGCAGGAGTGTCTCTGGAAGCCGCGCTGAAAGGAATCGATCGCGCGTTTGAGAGTTACCAAAGATCACGGCGGGGCGCCGGAAAACCATTGAAGAGCCTGGCATACTGCACGGATGCGGTGTTGGATGCGGCCGAGGATTCGCAGGAAGCCGCTGCGGGAGCGCATGCGAAATCCAACGGACGGGGCGGCGCAAAGGCTGAGCCATTCCCTCGGGATGAGTTGAAACAATATGTGGAACGAAATGCGGGCCTGTTGCGGAAGGCCGCGGACCGCTATGCTGGTGTACAGGCGGCGATTGCCAGCTTCCTGACAGGAGTAGCAGAATCGTTGGGCTCCGTGCTGACGCTGCTCGAAGCTCCGGGAGCAGTGGACCTGGAAGATCTAGAGCGGCGATTGACGATACTAGACGAAAAGGTGCATGCCGCGCTTTTGACCCACGCCCGGGAAGAATTGATGTTGAAGATTCGCCGGGAAGTGGATTCGCAGTTGGCGGTATACCGGCGCAAAATGAAAGCGGAACAGTTGGCGCTGGTCGAAAAGCAGTATCTGCAGAAGCGGTTGCTGGACGAATATCAATTGCCGCGCTTGAGCCTCTACTACTTCTCCTGAGCCGTTCGCACCCTTGAACCGCTGAGCGCTTGCGACAAGAATGGGATAGGATTGGATAACTATGTCAGATGAGTTACTATTATCGATTGAGAAGCTGCTTTACGGAGGCGAAGGTTTGGCGCACGCCGACGGCAATACCGTGTTCGTGCCCTACGTAATACCTGGAGAGCAGGTGCGTGGGACGGTGCGGACGCGCAAGAAAAAACTGATCCACGCGAATTTAGAGGAAGTGGTACAGGCCTCGCCGTCGCGTATCACGGCTCCCTGCCCTCATTTTCGGGTCTGCGGCGGCTGCCACTACCAACACTTTGAGATAGGCGAGCAGGTGAAGCAGAAGAAGGAGATTCTGCGGGAGACCCTGTCGCGACTGGGCGGAATCACGTGGCCCGGCGAAATTACGGCGCATACCGGTGAATCGTATGGTTACCGGAACCGGGCACAGTGGGCGTACCGCGATGCGATGCCCCGCGCGTTGGGTTATTTTTTGCCTGAAAGCCCGCGCATTGTGCCCATCGACGAGTGTCCAGTGTTGTCACCGGGATTGGCGAAAGCCTTCTCGCAGTTGCAGGAGATGGCACGCGCGAATTCTCTGCCCACTGGAGTTCTGGAAATTGAAGCGTTCGCAGATTTCAGCGATGCGAAGATTGCGTTGAATGTGGCCTTCGAACGATTCTCGAAGCCAGCAAAGGATCTTGCCGCGGATTTTCGGGCGGCAGTACCTAACTTAGAGAGCCTGTTGTTACTTGACCAAAGCAAGGATCGCTTCGAGTTGTCAGGGCCTGGATACCTAGAACAGAAGGCTGGTGGGTTCACGTTTCGCGTGAATCATCTTTCGTTTTTCCAGGTGAACCGCTTTCTTATTGAGGATCTGTTGCAGACGGTATTAAAAGGCGCTCAGGGTCAAACGGCTCTGGACCTCTATGCGGGAGTGGGATTCTTTACGCTGCCGCTAACCAAAACGTTTTCGCGGTTGGTCAGCGTGGATGCGAACTTGTCGGCAACGCGGGATTTGCAAACCAATGCGAATGCCGCGGGTGTGCAGGTTGAATCCAAGAACGAGCATGCGGAAGAGTTCCTGAAGAAATACGAAGAGAAACCGGATTTCATCGTTCTTGATCCACCGCGGGCCGGGCTAGGTGCAACTGTAGCGGCACAACTTGCTAACGTGGGCGCGCCTGAAATCGCCTATCTTTCCTGCGATCCCTCTACTTTGGCGCGAGACTTAGCGGTGCTGACAGCCTCGGAACGCAAATCACAAACCGAAGTAGAAGCAACTCAGCGATACGAAATCGCGCAGGTGGACCTGTTCGACCTGTTTCCTCAGACCTACCACATCGAGACACTAGTGAGGTTGCGAAGAGTGTCATGAAACTAGCGGCCGTTGCGATTGCCGCTGCATTTTCTAGCGGCATTTTGCTTGGCCTGTGGAGTCCGGTTCAGAGAACAATAAGCTCGCCCACATTTATCGCAGTAGGATTGGTGTGCCTGTGCGCCGCTGTATTACTCGGCGTTGCAGGTGCGCTACAAGGACGCTTGCTCGCGTCGGAAAGCGCTAGCGGCATCGATGCACATTCCGATCGAGCATGCTATTCGGGGACAGCATTTTCTCTGGGATGGCGTGGAAGTGGATATCTTGTGGCCAGAGAGTACGCCAGAGGAAGTGGCGCCGTCCGCGAAAAATAATGATTCGCTCGTGGTGCTGCGCTATCAAGATCGGACAATTCTTCTGCCAGAAGATGCCGAGAAACAAGCGGAAATACGCGATATTGAATGAAAATGCAGCAGACCTGCTGCACGCGGATGTGTTAAAGGTCGGGCACCATGGGAGTAAGAACTCGACCATTACGGACTTTCTGTTTGCGGTAGGGCGGCAAATTGCCGTGATCTCCGCCGGCGAAGAAAATCCTTACGGACACCCGAGTCCGGAGTTGCTTGAACGACTCGCGAACAGTGGCACGCGAGTTTTGCGGACGGATCAGCAAGGCGCGGTTCAGATTTTGACACATGGACACGCCTTGCAAGTGAGTTGTTTTGTGAAATGCGACGCGCCAACCGCGATATCAAGCGGTATGCATGCGCCAAACGATAACCAGCAAAAGCAGCAAGAGTAAGAATCCGACCGCGGCTTGATGCTCGTGATTTTTCTTGTACAGCCCCCAGGAAAATGAGCCTTTCCCCACCGTGGATGAGGGCACTGAAGAAATTCCAGGGAAGAACAGCGGCACGGCTTGGGCGTAGGCATCGAAAGCGGCGCCGTGCTGCTGGCGAAGTTCCATCTCTTCACGGCGCATCACAAAGGTGTAGACCACCGCAAAATAGATCAGAAGTATCACTGCAGACCACCAGGAATCCATGGCTACCGCCGCGCCCAAGGTCATGATGCTGCTGCCGAAATAGAGCGGATTCCGAGTACGCGCGTACGGACCGGTAACCGTGAGCACACTCTGTTTCTGTAAATGACCGGCCGCATATGCCCGAATCGCCAGGCCGACTACGCCGATCACGCCGCCAATGAGAATCGACTGCGGGTTGGGCCGCGCGAACCACAAAACAACTAAGGCGAGAAGATAGCCGATACGGACGCGCCAACGCGCGAAGAAATCCATGGCTGTCACGCGGCTTGCTCCAGACGGCGCGCCACCGCGTCAAATACCTGGTCAACAGAAATATCGAGCAGCGAGGGATCTGTAACGTCACCCCGTTTGTAGGAAGTGACGGCGGATGGGCTACGCAAAACCGTGGGCTCCGGACAGTACGGGCCATTGCGCACCGGATCCGTGGGTCCGAATAGTCCGATGGCACGCGTACCTAACGCCACTCCGAGATGCAATGGCCCGGTGTCGCCTCCGACGATGCAAAGAGCGTTCCGCAGAAGCGCCATGAGCGAGAGCAGGTCGGCGTTGTATGGAATGGGATTTGCGTTGCCACTGGCCCGTTGAACAGCTGTTAGCAGGCTCTCTTCGCCGGGACCGTAATTTACGACGCAGGAAATTCCCATATCATCGCGAATCTTTTTGCAGAGCGCACCAAAACGTTCTGGTGGCCAACATTTCGAACGCCACCCACCCCCCGGGCTCAACACGATGTACCGATCAATTCCCTTTTCGCTTAGTTGCGAACGCACCTGCAGATCATGCTGTGGGTTGATATGAAGCGTGAAGTCGCTCACAGGCTTGGAGGCTCCCGCTCGCAACGACAATTCGCCATTCTGGTCGGCGATGTGAGTTGCTTTTACAGCAACCCGGTCGGTATAGAGGATGGGCACGCCAAACTCGCGGATTGTGGCGGAAGAAAACCCGATGCGTCGTGGCACGCCGCCTAGAAATGGGAGTGATGCAGACTTCCATAGTCCTTGATAATCGATGGCTGCGGTCCACTTGCAGGTGTGGATGTTTTTTAATACTGAGCGCACTTGCGAGAAGTCGCGCGAATTCACCGGCCAAATTTCTGTAGTAAGCTGACTACTGGAAACCAATTCAACCCAGCGTGGGTGAGTTAGCCAAACAATTTCTGCCAGTGGAAATGATTCCCGCAGGGCCGCGACTGCCGGAAGCGTATGGACAATGTCGCCGAGCGATCCAAGGCGTACTACTAGAAAGCGGACGTCAGTCATGCGGCGCCTTAGAAATGGAATCGAAGAGATCGCGCGTGGAGTGATCTTTAGGGTCGCCGACGATAGCTACCTGGATACCCAGCCTCGCCGCTACTTCGCGCTCGGGCACTGAGTCAGCGGTGTAATCGGTACCCTTTGCGTGAACGTGCGGGCGGAGTTCTTCAAGCAGTAGTTCAACATTGGACTCGCCGAAGATCACCACGTAATCAACACTTCTGAGCGCAGCGACGAGATGAGCGCGAGCGTGTTCGTCAAGCACCGGGCGACCCGGGCCTTTCAGTTTGCGAACGCTGGCATCGGAGTTCACGCCAACAACCAGAATATCGCCTTGCTGCTTGGCACTTGCCAGGTATCGAGCGTGGCCGACATGTAGCGTATCGAAGCAGCCATTCGCCAAGACAATCCGCTTGTTCTGCTGCCTGAAGTCATTGAATTGCGAAACGAGCGCTTGGCGAGAAAGAATTTTGGACTCTGCCTTGCGCATGATTAGAGCGACGCCTCCGAAGTGGAATCCTGTATGGCTTGCAACAGTTCTGCACGCGAAACAGTGGCGGTGCCGCGCTTCATGACCACCAACCCGCCCGCGATGTTGGCAATGTGCGCAGCTTCGAGAGGTGATGCACCACTTGCCAGGCCAAGTGTATAGGCCGCCAAGACCGTGTCGCCGGCGCCGGTTACATCAACCGCCTGCTCAGCGCCATGCACGGGGATATGGATGGCTCGTTGGTGCGGTTGAAAAATAGCCATGCCATGCTTACCGCGCGTTACCAGAAGAGACTGAAGTTTCATTTGCGTGCGAGTCGCCTCACCGCAGCGCTCCAGTTCAACGATATTTTCGCCGATCTTCGAGTGATGCAACGCTTCGAGTTCAGCCTCATTCGGTGTGGCAGACGTAATAGCGGCCTTAACGAAATCTGTCAGGCGGCAGCGCGAGTCCAAGGTTACAGGAATGTTCGAGCGCACGCGGCTCAGACCAGCACGAATATCATCAGGGTCGGCTATGCCAAAGCCATAATCTGACAAAGCGATTGCATCGGCTTTTTTGAGGCGCTTCGCGAGCAGAGATTGGAGTTGCTTGCGCGCGGCGTCCGGTAGCGGGTGTTGCGGCTCATAATCAACACGAAGCACCTGCTGCCCCGTGGTGTGCGTCCAACCGGCAAGGAATCGCGTTTTGGTAGGCGTGGTCCAACCTTTAACGCGAAGTATTCCGGTAGTATCGATGCTCTTCGAACGAAAGGTAT
>JBAVNY010000741.1:0-2008 GCA_049691535.1 Candidatus Acidiferrum sp. | reverse complement strand
GTTACGGGCTTATCCGGTTCAACGCAGTACAGCTTTTCTGTAGCGGCGAGTGACTCGGCAGCGGCATCCGCGCAAACTACCGCGATCAACGTCACGACGCCGTCCTCCGGAACTCCATCGGGAGCCTATACGATCACCATTACCGGGAAGGACGCGGCGGGTGTGACGCAGAGTGGCAATCCTGCTACCGTCGCCGTAACCGTCAACTGAAAACTGCCCGCATTTGGCAGATTGGTCGAAGTGAAAAAATCCTTCCCGCGCACAGGGCAGAATCTGTCTGGAGAATCCGAATGCTGCGATGCCGCAAGATTGTTCTTCTACTAACCTTGGTTTTGTTCGGTCTTCTAAGCGCAGTTCACGGGCAAACATCTGAGAAGCCAGACCTCAGCAAGCAGCCGACCCTCTACGTAGTCGGCTATGCCCACCTCGATACCGAGTGGCGGTGGGAGTATCCCCAGGTTATTGACGAGTACATCCGAAAGACCATGGAGGATAACTTTAAGCTGTTCGACAAGTATCCGCATTACGTTTTCAATTTCAGCGGGGCGAACCGGTACCGGTTCATGAAGGAATATTATCCGGCTGATTTCTCCCGGCTCAAGTCTTACGTCGAACAAGGGCGCTGGTATCCGGCGGGTTCCTCGATGGAGGAAGGGGACGTGAACGCTCCGAGTGCCGAGGCCATCATCCGCCAGATCCTCTACGGAAATGACTGGTTCCGCAAGGAGTTCGGCAAGGCCAGCGCGGAATACATGCTGCCCGACTGCTTCGGGTTTCCCGCGTCATTGCCGACCATTCTCGCGCACTCTGGTGTGAAAGGTTTTTCGACACAAAAACTGGTCTGGGGTTCTTCCGCTCCCGGCGGGGGCAGGCAATCCTTGGAGCGAACGCCGGAAGGGACTCCATTCAACGTTGGTGTGTGGGTCGGACCAGACGGAGAGAGCGTTCTTGCAGGAATCAATCCTGGCAGCTATAGCGCCGGAATCGAAACGGACCTCAGCAAGCCAATGCCGCCCGAGCCGCCAAACCCGGCGTTTGAAGATCTGCAGAAGAAGATTGGCGACCTGCAAAAAAAACTGCAGCAAGCCGAGCAAACCCATCAAACTCCCGACCAGAAAGAAATCCAGGAATTCTTCAGCCTGCGCAGGGAGCAGGATGCGCTTCAGCGGGCGCAGCGAGATCGCGCCCAGCGGCGCTATCAGGACGATTGGGCTACGCGCGTTGCCACCAACGGGAAAGTGAGTGGTGTGTTCACCGACTATCACTACTACGGCACCGGTGACATTGGCGGTACTCCTGACGAGGACTCCGTCAAACGGCTGGAAGCAATCGTGACGAAGGGAACTGTCGCTCTCCCGCCGCAGGGGCAATTCTTCTTCGAGCGTCCGCCTCACCCGGAGTGGCCTGCGGTGAAAGTTGGGGACGGACCCGTCCATGTGATTTCCTCAACGGCAGATCAAATGTTCCTCGACATCAGGCCTTCACAGGCGGCCGGTCTTCCGCGTTACACCGGGGAGATGGAGCTGACCAACCACTCGGCGGGCTCGTTGACTTCGCAGGCGTACCAGAAACGCTGGCTCCGCAAAGAAGAGTTGTTGGCCGATGCGGCCGAGAAGGCATCGCTTGCCGCGGAGTGGCTTGGAGCGCGGCCTTATCCGCGCCAGCGTCTGAATGATGCGTGGACGCTTGTGATGGGTGGACACTTTCACGACATCGCGGCGGGGACGGCGACTCCGAAGTCCTACGAGTTCGCATGGAACGACGATGTGATCGCGATGAACCAGTTCGCTGGCGTCTTGACGAACGCCACCGAAGGCGTCGCGGCGGGGCTGGACACACAGACGAAAGGAGTGCCCCTGGTTGTTTTCAACCCGCTCAACATTGCACGCGAGGACCTGGTCGAGGCCAGCGTCGATTTCCCCGGGGGCATGCCCAAGACCGTTCACGTGATTGCTCCCGGTGGAAAGGAAGTGCCCGCGCAGATTTCCAGCGGCAGAGTGATTTTCTC
>JBAVNY010000740.1:0-1834 GCA_049691535.1 Candidatus Acidiferrum sp. | reverse complement strand
CAATCGCTGTTCGAAGGGTTTAAGGCGCATCGTACGGCGGATGGCCGCATTGTGGTGTTTCGGCCGCAGGCCAATCACGCGCGACTGAACCGCACTGCGGCGCGGCTGGCGATGCCGGAAATTCCGGCTTCCCTGTTTCACGAAGGGCTGATGACGCTGCTGCGGACCGATCGGGAGTGGACACCGCACCGGGAAGGCGGTTCGCTGTACATACGGCCGGTGTATTTCGGCACGGATGACAGCTTGATGGTGCGGCCGGCGTCGCGCTACCGGTTCACGATTTTCACTTCGCCGGGAGGACCGTATTTTGCGCAACCGATTCGGCTGTTGGCGGAGGAGACGTACGTGCGGGCTTTCGGCGGCGGAACGGGCGATGCGAAAACGGCTGGAAATTATGGCGGGGGGCTGCTGGCGGCCAAGTTGGCGCAGGCCAAGGGCTATCACAACGTGATGTGGCTCGACGGGAAGGACCGGCGGTTCATTGAAGAATCTGGGGTAATGAACATCATGTTTGTGATTGATGGGGTGGCGATTACACCGGCGTTGTCTGGGACGATTCTGCCTGGAGTAACGCGGGATTCGGTGCTGACGCTTTTGCGGGAGTGGAAACAGCCGGTGGAAGAACGGCCGATTTCGGTGGACGAAGTAGTGGCTGCGCACGCAAGCGGAAGATTGCAGGAAGCGTTTGGGATTGGGACCGCGGCGATTATCGCGCCGATCGCGGCGATCGGATACCGCGGTAAGGATATGGAAATTGCGACCAGCGCCGCGGATTCGCTGTCGAAGAAAATATATACGCGACTGACGAACATTCAGACGGGCAAGGAGCCGGACACGCACGGCTGGCTGGTGACGGTTTAGAACCTTGTGCCGGCTGGCAGCCGGCGCTACAGGTCGCTACTGCTAATTTGAGGTGAGTATGGCGTTTTACGCGCTTTTTTATGAGGTTATAGACGATTTTGTTGCGCGGCGGAGCGCGTTCCGGGAAGAACATCTGCGCCGAGTGTCGGAGTCGTATGCGCGCGGTGAACTAATTCTGGCTGGAGCACTGGCGGAACCGGCGGATCGAGCGCTGCTGGTATTCCAGGTAAATGACAAACACATCGCGGAGAAGTTTGCGCAAGAAGATCCGTACGTGGTGAACGGACTGGTAAAGAAATGGCAGGTTCGGCCGTGGAATGTGGTTACGGGGAATGAAGCGTCTCCAAAGTTAAACATACCAGCCGCACCCACAGAAATTGCGCGGATCTGGTCGGCACGCGCGACGAACGAGAAGTGGCCGCTGTATCGGGAACATTTTGCAAAAAACGTCTTGCCGGAATTGCGGGGTGTGGCCGGGTATCTGGGAACGACGCTGTATGTGCGGCACGTGGGCGATGAGCGGGAAATTCTGGTGGAGACGCTGTGGCGCTCGCTCGACGCGATTCACTTGTTTGCGAGCGTTGACCTGGAGACCGCCGTGGTGGCGGAGGAAGCGCAGAGAGTTTTGACGGAGTATGACCAAAAAGCGCGCCACTATGAAGTAGTGCTCTCGGATCGGGTGCCGGGGGCGGGAACGATTACGGCAAAGTAGATTTACGCCGCTCAGGTGGGGACTTACGCCGCTTTGCTGGCGAGTTGAGCTACCAGAAATTCCATGACCGCGCGGGTATCTTCGCTACCGCCTTTAAGGCGATTATCGGCAATTTGCAAGGCACGGAGGCCAGAGAGCAGCCGATCTTTGGAAATTTTCCGGGAACTCTGGATGGCTAGCTCCGCCTGCTCGGGACGCATGCCAAGAGTGCGGGCCGCTTGCCAGCCATTGGTGGCGCCGCGAATTTCGCTAGCTTCGACG
>JBAVNY010000739.1:0-7200 GCA_049691535.1 Candidatus Acidiferrum sp. | reverse complement strand
CGGTATGCAACCGGAAGCAGTTGACTGTTCAGGAACAACGCGCAGTCAAACAATCGACTGAGGATCGCAATCTGCAGGATTGCCTCACCGGTTCGCCAGAGTGTGATGCGAGCAAGCTGAGCCCGCAGCAGAAACTAGAAATTACCCGTACTACCCACGACCGCAATCTACAGAATTGCTTGGACGGTTACGATGAGTGCAAACGGGATGTGCTGAGCGACTCGGAACGCCGCGAGGTCGCTGAGGCGACCCGTGTTCTCAACTGGCGGACTTGTCTCGAAGGGGTTGGCGAATGTGACCGGACGCACCTAAGCCCTCAGGAGCAAAAAGAGGTCGCCGATGCGGAATACGACCGCAATCTGCAGAATTGCCTGAACGGAATAAGCCAATGCGACCTCACCAACCTAACTAACGAGGACCGCACGGAAGTTGCACGGGCTGCGCAGGACCGCAAAGTCATCGATTGTGTGAGCGGATCGCAGGACTGCGACCGGAATCAGCTGCCCGTCGATGAACAGCGCGACACTGCTAACGCGGCGCACAACAATCGGCTTTAGTCGGAAGACCCGCGTATTACGTTGCCGTGCCTGGAATAAGGTCCTGGCTAATTGTGTTTGGGGCGCCGCACAGGCCAAGGGGAAAGTCCGATGTGTTCTGGATGGCGTGTACTGAAAGAAGGTCCGGCGGTCGGCGCCAAAATCAGCACTGGAGTTCATAGAAATACGCGCGAATAGGGACGACCAGAGTGAGTCGGACGGCGTGAATCGCAATGTCCCATGTGGCTGCTGACTTGGCGGAGGGGATGAGAGTCATGAGTCGTTTCGAGCACAAAACCGGCCGCTACGCTCTCGCAGTCTTCCTTGCGGGCGCCGCTCTGTACTCGCGCAGCTTACTTACGCCGCTCCTTGGAGAAAGCAATCCATATCTTACGGCTTGGCTCGCCGTTGTGCTTTGTTCTTGGTACTGTGGCTTGGGGCCCGCTATCGCGGGGACCGTAGTGTGCCTGATGGGCATCGATTATTTTTTCTTGCCGCCCGTCCATTCTTTCGTGATTGAAGCCCGCTCGGAACTCTATGGCATGTTCTGTTTCTTGATTTTCGCGGCAGTGATTGTTGCACTAGGTGAATCTAATCGACGCACAGCTCTTTCGCGCGAACGGGCAGAAGCGGAGCTAAAGGAAGCCAACGGACTTCTCGAGGAACGAGTTCGTGAACGAACGGCTGAGCTCAACGAAAGCAATGTGAATATTCGCGAACTTTCCGGACGCCTCCTCCTGTTCCGCGATGAAGAGCATCGGCGCATCGCTCGTGAACTCCATGATAGCGTCGGACAGTTGCTCGCTGCGATGAGCATGAACAGTTCCAAGGTGGTGAACGAAAAGGGAAGACTAAGTGCCGAGGCAGTAAAATGTGTTGAGGAGAACTCGAAGTTTCTCAGGGAAGCACTGACAGAGGTTCGCACCATCTCCCACCTGCTTCATCCACCTCTATTGGACGAAATTGGTCTGGAGGCCGCGGTTAGAGACTTGATAGAAGGATTTGGGCAACGCAGCAATATCGACGTTAGCCTCGACGTATCTCTTGGTCCTGACCGGCTCGCCCCTGACCTGGAACTTGCAATCTTCCGTATTTTGCAGGAGTGCCTGACGAATATTCATCGGCATTCAGGAAGTAAGACCGCCAGGATTCGCTTGGATCAGAAAGATGGGTGTGTCCTTTGCAAGATTAGCGATGATGGCCAAGGGATACCTCCTGAGAAGCAAGTTGCCCTAAATTCTACAGGCTCGGTAGGTGTGGGATTAAGGGGTATGCGAGAAAGGGTAAGCCAGTTAGGTGGTGTCCTTCAGATTCACTCGAGTGTGAAAGGAACTACCGTGGAAGCTACCCTGCCTGTCAAGGATGCTCATACCGCGGAAGATGGAGGGCGGTTCAGTTTGCCACCTAATCGGGCGTCTGCTTTGTATGTTTCGGAACCATCGCTGAACAGGTTAGGCCCAGTGGGCAGTAAATCTCATATCACTACCTCGAAGGGACCTGTCCCGAAGGACCAAACTGCTCGGGCAAGGAGGCTTTCATGAAGATATCATTCCAAAGTTGCGAAGCACTTCTGGTCGTGCCACTTCTGTGTGCCGCCTGGCTGCAAGATTCGTCTCCGGCAAGGTCACAAGGAAAACCAACGGAAACATCCGCGGCTGCGAAGCCAACGAACTCAAACATGGAAGGAAAGAATCCAATTAAGCCAACGCCTGAGAGTTTGGCAGATGCCAACAAGTTCTTTGGATACGACTGCGCCATGTGCCACGGGGCGACGGGCGACGGCAAGGGCGACCTGGCAAAATCTATGGACCTGAAAATGAATGATTGGCGCGATTCGTCCAGGCTCACAGCCTTGTCTGATGTCGAAATGTTCGACCTGATTGTAAAGGGGAAAGGCAAAATGGTCGGTGAAGGGGGTCGGTATCCGGCCGAAACAGTCTGGGAACTTGTGAACTATGTGCGGACCTTAGAGAAGAAGGAGAACGCTGCTGTTCCGAAAACGGGCTCTTCGCAGTAAACGCCGTTCGCGGTTGCCGAATCTGCGGCAATTCGCCGCGCGGAGTAACTTCGATATTTTCACAATCGATAGAATCAACCAGCCTCAGTGAAAGGAATCATAAAGATTGTTGAGGCGGTGCCTGCTGCACTCACGATCCAGGGACCGCGCATCCGGATCCCGCCGAAAGTTGGATAAAGGACTTCCCGTTCAAACGGATCTTCGCCATGTTGTGATCCGAAAAGGACGGCGGCCCTGGGGGGCGGCAATTGGCTTCATGACATCGGACCCGATGCCACTTTCCCAGAGAATGGGCATGAGGCTGGCAAGAACCGCTATGACGGTCATCAATTTTGGCCGCAACCGCTGAACGGCTCCTTCAATGGCCGCCGCTTCGATGTTTTCATGCTTGAGGGGGATGCCGGAAGCGAGACGCTTGTCGAGCGATTCATGGAGATACACGTTACGCCAGGGAGCGTTTCTTATATCGGTGATCGCGACCTCTTCCGGCGCCGCCGCAGCTTAGGTTAAGGAAGGATATTCCAATCTGCGCATCGGCATGTTTCTGTAAATAGCCACGACCGGAGGGACTCTGTTCGGACGTCGGGATCAGCCCTGATCGTCAACCCCGATGCCGTAGGAATCCAAAACATCGCGCCGTAACACAATTCCTTGCAACTTGTGCACATCGGCGCGGCTCACCACCGGTAAGAGATCGAGCCCGGCGCCGCCCATGCGTTCCAGAGCCAAGTGCAGCGACTGATCGGCGTGAAGATGCGGGAATATGCGCGCGTCGACCAATTCGCCGAGCTGCTTTTCCCCTCCTTGTTGCTCCATAGCTCGAAGCAATCCTTCTTTGCTTAGCACTCCAATCACGCCTCGCTCGTCACAGACAGGCCAGCAGTGAAAGTTACTGGCATTGGTCATCTGTAATGCATCGCTGATACTTACGGTGGCTGGCAATGTCTCCTTCGGCGGGCGCATGAGATGCACAACTTGACGCCCCCCTCTTTGTTGACGCGTGGCCGCGCTCGGCAGGTGAATTCCGTCTTGATAGGCGAGCGCGTCGTAGATCGGTTCTGGCTGTAACCGTGAGGCGATGAAAAAACTGACAAGATTCGAAATCATTAACGGGACAATCACGGCGTAATCTTGCGTCGTTTCAAAGATCATCAGAACCGACGTCATCGGTGCCCGGACGATCCCCGCAAAAAGCGTGCCCATGCCCACTAGAGCGTAGGCTCCCGCCGAGGCCGTATATTGAGGCAAGAGGTTGTGGGCGATTCCCCCGACCGTGCCTCCCAGCATGGCTCCAATAAAAAGGCTAGGACCGAAGATGCCTCCTGCATTCCCGGATCCGTAACTCGTTGTGACCGCGACGAGTTTTAATACCACCAATAACGCCATGGTTGCGAGCGCAATTCTTCCATTCAGCGCTTCTCCAACATACCCGTAGCCAACTCCCAAAACTTGCGGCACAAACAGCGCGATCACTCCCACAAGTAGGCCTCCTGCAGCGGGCTGCAACCAAACGGTTTTTCTCGGTAGCGTCATGAACCATACGCGGGTTCTCAAGAGTAGCTTGGTGAATGCCGCGGAAACCAAGCCCCCAGCAACTCCCAAAATCGCATAGATCCCGAATTCCAATGGATGCGCGAGCTGATATTGAGGCACGTGAAACAACGGATGGTTCCCGAGGAGCAGCCGAAGCACGAACCATGAAGTCGCGGAGGCTAATACCACCGAGCCAAGAATCGGGGCGTGCAGATCGCCGGTGATCTCTTCGAGCGAGAAGACAACCGCGGCCATCGGCGTGTTGAACGCAGCCGCAATTGCCGCCGAGGCTCCCACCGGGATGAGGGCCTTCACTCGTTCGGGGCTCAATCCGAGGAACCGGCCAAGAACGGAAGCTATCCCACCCCCGACTTGCACCGACGGTCCTTCGCGTCCCAAGGGGATGCCACTTGCCAGCGTCGCCGCCGTGCAAAAGAACTTTCCAAGAATCGTACTAAGAGTGATCCGGCCTTCCCGTGCAAATAGGGCGGCCTTAGTTTGGGGAACGCCACTACCGCGAGCATCAGGGAAATATCGATAAAGTAGATATCCCATAGCGACGGAGCCTAGAACGGGAATAAGTATCCGTCGCCAAGCCGCGCTTCCGGCGGGATAGAGTCGCATACCCAAATGCTCCGTCAGGACGATAAAAGCGACGACGGACAGGCCAGTGAGCATGCCAATAACCAGCGTCAGCACCAGAAAAACTTGCTCCTCGCGCTCGCGAATGCGAGCAAAGGAAAGAGCCAAAGGGTGTCTCCACCATTGTGATTTGTCTTGGTTCACGATTTCCTTTGTCATCGTAACTCTTGCCTTGGTGAAGAACCGATTTATTGCAACACTACATCCAGGATTTGCGAAGCCGCAATTCGGCCAATTCGTGAACACGATGAAAGCGACAACCGCCAGCCTGTCAAGGCGCCGATTGGAAACGTAAGAAGGAGAAATACCTGATCTCACGTTGTGACCGGCCTGTTCAATGACCTCAGCTCTACACCCTTAAAACGGGGCATTGAGCGCGACTGAGCACCCGATGAAGCAGTGCCCACGGCAGATGCGCGGATATGCGAGGGTGAAATGTTTGGTGTGGTCCAATCACAATTAAGTCCGCACGTAGGTCTTCAGCCGCCTTCGGGATGAGTTCATCGGGTGCGCCGATCGCCACGATGGGCTGCACTTCCACGGAAGGGCTAGTCCCGGGAGGAAGTAGTTGCAGAAGCTGCTTCATCGCAATATCCCTCTGCGCCTCTCGGTGTTCTGAAGGAGAAGCGGTGGGGAGAACATGAAGCAGAGTCAGATTTGCGTGCTCGTCCTTCGCCAGCGCCAGCGCATACGAGAGCACTTCGGCCGACGCGGGCTGTAAGTCGGTCGCGCACAGAATTCGCTGGAGCTCCAATTCCGACGTCAACTTCGGGGGAACGTGCGGTCCAACCGTGAGCACAGGACAAGGAGCACAGTTAACAATCTCCTCTGCCACGGAACCGAGCACGAGCTTCTTGATTCCACCGCGGCCATGCATGCCAAGCACGATCAGGTCGATGTGACGTTTATCGATGAAATCCAAAAGCACGCTTGAGACCGACTCGAACTCTGCTTTTACGAACTCGAGGTGCGTGATTCCGTGGAAGAGCCCGGAGCTTACAAGTTTCGCCATCTTCTTTTCAGCGGAATGTCGGAGGTAGAACGGGTCTGGTGGCTGAGCGTCATACGTAATCTCCGAAGACACCACACTCACGGTGTATAGTGTGGCGCCATAACGGCGGGACATGGCAATGCCATATAGCATGGCAGCTTCAGAACAAGACGAAAAGTCAGTGGCGAAGAGGACACTTCGGAGTGAAATATGCGTTCGGGAGCCCAGCATCATGATTAGGATCCTCCCACTGTCGCGATACGCCGACTTCAGGGTCTTAACCGAGATTCCGTTTTAGCTGCCGTGAGCATCGATCTTTGTACGTCTGGTCGTTCCGAGTGAACCATGTTCCCTTACTTTATATCGTATTGCGATATTATTGGCAACTTTTGAGCATTGTTGTGCCATCTGAAGAAAAAGAGGCAATTGCTGTCGGATTTCGGGTTTGCTGCTTACTGTCTTGGCGAACAACATTCCTTTGCTTCTGGCGCTGCGTTCCAACTCGACAGCGCATCTCCCTGTGCGCGTTGGCGGCGAGCCCTAAGGTATCGGGACCTCTTCGGATAACTTAAAGCCCGAAGATCGAGTGCGGGACAAGGTTTGAACGCCACATGAGCCCTGTCCGGTGTCTTCGCGTCTGATGGGCGGGGAGATAACCATGTATGTAAGGAAACTCACTCTGCAGCTTCACCACAGTGAGGCTGGAGAATTTGTACGTGCCATCGAGTCGGAGATCCTTCCACTTTTGCGCAAACAACCAGGTTTCCGGGATGAGCTAGTACTGATAAACCGCATGGCCAAACACGCAGAAGCAATCACCTTCTGGAACTCACAGGAAAGTGCGGACGCCTTCGCGAAGGGCCCCTACTCCGACATGCTCAAAGTGCTGGAGAAATTCATAGAGGATAAACCACAAGTACAGGAATTTCAGGTCGCGAAGACTACGCTTCATTGAACGGCCGTGCTGGTCCGAACTGGGGAGAACCGATTGGGTCCATTCTTCCCCTCGCGTAAGCCATGCGAGTAACTCAATCATCCATAAAGGAGAAAAGGAGAAACATGATGCACGCGTCCCAATGGTCTCTCTTCGCGTTCTTGCTCATGTGCTTGAGTCCACTGTCCGCGTCCGCCCAAACGGGCAGCAACTCCAAAATCCAGAATTTTCAAGACTGCCTGAATAGCTACACGGGATGTGACCACGAGCAACTCAATGCGGAGAAACGCCGAGAACCCGCTAATCTCTCGCGTGACAAGAACCTCGAAACCTGCCTCAGCGGTCTCGGTGAATGCGATGAGGCTTCGCTCAGTCCAGAAATCAGGAAACAAGTCGAGTGCGCCGTGCAGGTGCGAAACCTTCAGAACTGTCTGGATAGTTTGACCGTTTGTGATCAGCAAAAACTGACTGCCGAGGATCGGCAGATTGTCATTCGTGCAACGCATGACCAGAACCTTCAGAATTGCTCAAACGGATGGGATGTATG
>JBAVNY010000738.1:0-2456 GCA_049691535.1 Candidatus Acidiferrum sp. | reverse complement strand
TTCTAGTGCCGCAACTGGTTCGTCGTGGCATGCGTTTCGACTTTGGCGTTTCATTCAGCCATCCCGGCATCCGCAACGTGGCGCGCATTATCTTCCCGCGCTTCTTTGGTCTCGGCATCTCGCAGATTAACTTCTTCGTGGACACTTTTTTCGTGAACGCGCCTCGCATGCCGCGTGGCAGCCTGACCGCGCTTTACGTCGCTGATCGCGTGATGGAGTTGGTTCTGGGGGGCTACGCCATCGCTGTGGCTACTGCCATTTTGCCGATCATGTCTCACCAGGCCGCCGCCAACAACTACGAAGGGCTGAAGCGGACCTTGACGTTCGCCGTACGCATCGTTGCCTATATCACCATTCCCGCCGGGATGGGTCTGATGGTCCTGCGCGAACCGATTATCCGCATGCTCTTCCAGCACGGCCAATTCGTGGCTGAATCTACGCGCCTCACCGCGCGCCCGCTGCTCTACTACGCCATCGGATTGCCAGCGCTGGCCTGCGTCAAACTCATCGTCCCCGCTTTCTATTCCGCGCACGACACCAAAACCCCGGTCATCGTGGCTTCCTGCTCGTTCGTGCTCAACATCGTGCTGAACATCATCTTCTTGGAATTCCTGTTCAAGCGCTTCCAGAACGGCGGCCCTGCGCTCGCCACCGCATTGGCCACCTTCTTCGATTTTTTCACGCTGTTTCTGATCTTCCGTGTCCGCTACGGACCACTGGGCAGCATGCAAATTTTCCGCTCCATCGGCAAGATTTCTGTCTGCACCCTGATCATGGGCGCCGGCTGCATGGTCGCGAATCACTACGTAAACATGACCCTGCAGTGGAATTTCTTCTCGCAGTTGCTGGTATTCATCGGATTAATTTCCGGCGCCACGGTGTTGTACATCGGCCTCACCTGGCTATTTCGTTGTCCCGAGATTGAAGAAGTGTACGGGATTGCCACGCGGCGTCCCGGGGCGGCAGAAGGGCTGGCAGGTTCCTAATGGAAATCAGCGCCTCCATCACGTCCTTCCTCACGCATGTGCGCGTAGAGAAGGGTTTGTCGGTGAACACGATTTCCGCGTATCGCCGCGACCTGGTGAAATTCGATGAATTCGCCAAGAAGCGCAAGCTGACGCTGGAGAGTGTCTCGCGCGACGACCTGGTCGATTTTCTCGCCAGCCTGTACCGGCAAAAGCTGGAGAGCCGCACCGTGGCGCGCCATCTGGTTACTCTGCGAAATTTTTTCCGCTTTGCTCAGGTGCAAGGGCTTCGCGCAGAGGATCCCTCACTGAATCTGGAATCGCCAAAGATTCGCAAGTCCCTGCCTGGCTACCTGAAGCTGGAAGAAGTCGAGAAACTGTTGGCGCAGCCGGACGAGAAAACGCCCATGGGCCTGCGCGACCGCGCCATGCTGGAAGTTCTCTATTCCACCGGCTTGCGCGTTTCGGAATTGATTTCCCTGCGGGTGATGGATCTTGATCGCTCAGCCGGGTTCGTTCGTTGCATCGGCAAGGGCGACAAAGAACGCATTGTGCCCATCGGCAAAAAGGCTCTGGCGCTGGTCGATCGCTATTTGCGCGACGCCCGTCCCAAGCTGGTGTCCAAGGGCAAACAAGTTTCAGGCACTTCGTTGTTCATCAACCGGCGCGGGGGCAACCTCAGCCGTGTTGGGGTCTGGAAGATTCTCTCGGGGTACGGACGGCGTGCGGGAATGCGCGTAGCGCTTACACCACACATGTTACGGCACAGTTTTGCCACGCACTTGCTCGAGCGCGGCGCAGACCTGCGTTCCGTCCAGTTAATGCTGGGCCATTCAGATATTTCTACAACGCAAATCTATACCCATGTTGTGGAAGAGCGGTTGAAACAGATTTATAAGGCGCATCACCCGCGCGCATAGCGCGCGGCTAGAACTATTGTGGGTGAAACATTCCGCCAGTCGAATGACACCCTGAAGCGGAAGGAGCTCAATGCCTGATTATATGTTCTTGCTGGAAAGCCGGCTCTCCCCAGAGCAGCGCGCGGCCATGTTGCGCGTGCAGGAACTCGCGGCGGCCATGGGATTTAATGTGTACCTGACCGGCGGCACGGTGCGCGACCTCATTACCGGGGCGACTCTGCGGGATCTTGATTTTAGCGTCGAAGGAAATCCCGGGAAGATGGCCTCCGAACTGGAAAAAGGCGGCGCCACCATCGTTTCGCACGACGACAAACTCCGCCAAGTGGAAGTTTTATTCGGCGGCGAATGGGAAGGCAGTATTTCCGCGGCGCGCGACGATCACTATGTCCGCCCGGGAACACGCCCGGAAATTCGCTGGTCGACCATCATGGAAGATTTGCGGCGTCGCGACTTCTCGTTGAACGCCATCGCCATTTCCCTCAACCCGGCGTCTCGTGGACTACTGCTCGATCCCACCAACGGTTTGTCGGACATCGAGCACGGCGAAGTGCGCGCCCTGACCATTCACAGC
>JBAVNY010000737.1:0-4677 GCA_049691535.1 Candidatus Acidiferrum sp. | reverse complement strand
GCCACGTCCCGATACTTTGGCGCAATCCTCCATCGCAATATCAGTAGCAGCACCACCAAGCCATACACCAGATTCAGTGCGTAGAGCCGCATCCGAATCTTGCTGATGGCGCGCGCCTTCTTATCCCGATCCGGTGGCAACGTGTACGCAGTAATTCGCGTCTGTTCTCCTGCCTGCACATTCGCGTCGGGTTTCGAATCAGGAGACGCCGCTGTATCGGGCTCCTGTTGCGCTGTTGTTGCGCTTGCCACAGATGCACTAGGCGCCTCGGCCTTTTTCTCTGTTTGCGCCGGCAAGCCCGGCACGTAGGTCCACGCCAACGCAACCAACAATCCACAGCTCAATACGAAATGCTTCCTCACAGGTGTCCTTTCGCTATCGGCCAGGAATCACCGCCATTTTCTTGCCGGGAGTATGCCTTACCCATCCTTGGTCCGCAAGCATTGGCAACCGTTACACATTCACTCTCTCTCCTCGAATGCCTCCACGTATTTCCCTCTTCACGCGCTAGAATCATTCTTAGCTCTTACATTCAGCACTACGTTCGGCGCTGCGTTCCACCTCTCGGAGCCAGCCTGCGCGAGGCAGACCAACGGATGTTCCGAACTCGCCCTCTTGTCTCCACCACGGCCCCTCTCTGGGCGCTCTTGGCGTTTTTGTGGCTGGCACTTCCCGCTTTTTCTCAGGATCTCAACTCCAAACTCAGTGACGCCGCACGCACTCGCGACATCGCCGAAGTTCGCAGCCTGCTCGCCCAAGGGGCCAATCCCAATGCCAAAGACAAAAATGGGCGCACGCCCCTGATGGAGGCCGCTGCTGGCGGCTACACCGACACCGTAACCGTTCTCCTTGACCACGGAGCCCAAGTCGACGCCACCGACCAAGTCGGATGGACTGCGCTTTTCTGGGCCGCCTTTTCCCGGCACACCGACACGGTCCGTGTTCTGATTAGCCACGGAGCGGAAGTCGACGCCAGAGACAAGGAAAAACGCACCGCGCTTTTCTGGGCCGCCTCATCCGGATACACCGACACCGTTAAGGTTCTCCTCGACAAAGGCGCTCCGGTGAATGCCAAAGATAACCACGGTTGGACCGCGCTCATGAGCGCCGCCGATCTTGGTCATACCGACACCGTTCGCGCCCTCCTCGAAAAAGGTGCAGATGTCCACGTTCGTGGCAACGATCGCAACACCGCGCAAAGCCTCGCCGAAAAATATAAATATGAAAGCATTGTCGCGTTGCTAATGCATCCGACGCGCGCTGCGAAGGATAAAACTCTTCCACCGGTCACGAAAAATCCGGATGTGGCCTCAACTCCTGGTTCTACATCCAAGCCCGCCCAGCCCCCGAAGAAAGGCGCGAGTTCGCCATCATCATCCAGCTCTGCTTCCAATCCGCCGCCACCCACTTCGAAGAGCGAACTTCTGAATCAAAAACTCCTGGAAGCTGCCGCCGCCGGAGACACTGCAGAGGTTCTCTCGCTCATTCGCCAAGGTGCTGGTGTCAACGCCAGTGCGCCCACCTACGGCAACACCGCACTCATCGATGCCGCTGCTCGTGGCTATACCGGCACCGTGCGCGCATTGCTGGATCGTGGTGCTGAGGTCGATCAAACGGATAGCGCGGGACGCACCGCGCTGATGGAGGCCGCGTTCGGCGGCTATACCGATACGGCCCGCCTGCTCATCGAAAAAGGCGCCAACGTAAACGCCAACGACCACGAAGGCTGGGCGCCCCTCTTCTTTGCCGCGTTCTCTCGTCGCACCGATACAGCGCGCTTCCTGTTGGAAAAAGGTGCCGACGTAAACGCCAAAAATAAATACGAAGACAACGCCTTAATCCATGCGGCTTATGGCGGCGATACGGACACCGTCGCCGTTCTGCTCGATCATCACGCCGACGTCAACGCTAAAGACGACTCCGGCAAAACCGCTCTCCTCGAAGCCGCCCGCGAAGGTCACATCGACACCGTTCGCCTTCTGCTTGAACGCGGCGCCGCCCAAGACATTTCCGCGCGCGACGGCAGTACCGCTCTCTCTTCCGCCATGCAGCAGCACCACCTGGACATCGTCGCCCTGCTCAAGAATCCGCCCGCAAGAACCGAATCCAAATTACCGGCCGAGAAGTCTTCGAACTCTCCCGATGCTTCTACGCCCACTTCCGCTTCCGTGCCTACAGAGACTCCTGAAACCCCCGCCGTCGAAACGCCCTCCGCTTCCAAAAAGCTCCATTCCGAAGCCTTCTACCGTCTTGGCCTCAGCATGCGGCTCGTCGAAGATCTATGGTCTCAACCCAATCACGTTGCGGAACACGCCGCTGGCAGCATAAGCAATGATTTGCGCTCCGTCGCGGCTCCCGCCGATCTCGCTGAACTCGCGCAGCAAACCTCTACGCGCCTCACGCTCCCCATCGTCAATCCTAAAGGTCCCGCGCCGCCCGTGATCACCGCGCTTCGCAAACGCCTCGACGAATTCTGCCTGACGCAGAACGACGGCCAATTTTTTTATACTTTGGGTGAATTTACCTACGAACTGAATGAACTAGGGCAAAATCTCACCAGGCCCGGTCAAGAAGAAGCCACCATCGAAGAGAATCGTCTCAAAGACTACTTGCTTGCCAATCGATTTGCATCGCAGTGCGCCGCCATCTCCGAATGCAAGGATCGCGCCTTTTCGTATCTCTCTAGCGCCGCCATTGTTCTTCAGAAAAGCCCGCTGGCTTCCGTCGACGGCACTACGCTTCGCAAACTCTCCGACAATATCGGCCTAGCCCTCGGCACCGAAGATCGCTAACTCCGGCGCCCGCTTCATCACTATTCTGTTCACCACCGGAGGCAACACCGGCGCTCATTGCTAAATGTTTTTCGTCGCGAACGTCGAGCACAAGCCGGCGCTGACTCACCTACCGTGCAGTCTGGACGTTCGGCCGTGGCACATTTTCCAGCCGGTTCGCTCCCTGGAATGGCAGCATCCATCCCGGATACTCTGGTGGCAGCGCGCTTACTTCATCCAGCTTCTTGATCTCGTCGTCAGTTAGCTTCAGATCCACTGCCGCCAGGTTATCTTGCAGTTGCTCCGCGCGCTTCGCTCCAATAATCACCGACGTCACCACCGGCTTTGTCAGCAGCCATGCCAGCGAGACGCGCGCCGCACTGCATCCGTGCGCCTTGGCAATTGGCGCGATCACGTCCAAAATCCTCCACGTCCGCTCCTTGTCCACGATAGGGAAGTCAAACTCCGACCGTCGCGCTCCGTCTGGCCGCTGATTCTCCCGGCTGAATTTCCCAGACAGCAGCCCACCCGCCAGCGGACTCCACACCAGCAGTCCGGTCTTCTCCGCTTCCAGCAGTGGCACCAGGTCGCGCTCCAGGTCGCGTCCCGCGATTGAGTAATATGCTTGCAAGCTATCGAATCGCGCCAAGCCCTTGAACTCCGAAATGCACAGCGCCTTCTCGATTTTCCACGCCTGCCAGTTCGAAACCCCGATGTACCGCACCTTGCCCTGATTCACCAGCGTGTCCAGCGCACGCAACGTTTCCTCAATCGGCGTCACCGCATCGTTTCCGTGCACCTGGTACAAATCGATATGGTCCGTCTGCAGTCTCCGCAAGCTCGCTTCCACCGCATCCATAATGTGTCCGCGCGATGCGCCCACATCGTTCCGCCCGGGTCCCGTACGACCATAAACCTTTGTCGCCAGCACCACATCCTTGCGCGCAATTTTCAAATTCTTCAGCGATTGTCCCAGCGTCTTCTCGCTTTCACCATCTGCATAGACATCCGCGGTATCAATAAAGTTGATTCCTGCTTCCATCGACGCCTTGATCAGCGCATCCGCTCCGGCCTGATCCACATTGCCAATCGCTTTCCAGATTCCTTCACTCCCGCTGAACGTCATCGTTCCCAGGCACAACTTCGACACCAGCAATCCCGTGTTCCCCAGCGTGTTGTATTTCATGCAGTTCATCTCCTGACGGTAATCCCCTGACTGAATATCTGATGATTTCTACCGCGCAAGCGGCACTCGAAATTTAACTTTTTTGCGGCGCCATCGTCCTCCTACGCGAAACTCCCCGGCTACACGAAATTCCTCTGGTGTCGAGCAGCCGCGCTTGCGCTGCTTTTTACAGAACCGTGTAGACTGCCTCTATGCAAACGTTCTACCGTGTCACCCTAATTGTTCTGCTGCTTGGTTGGGCCGTGCTTGCCTTTTTTGTCCCTTGGACTTCCACTCCCGTTGGAAGCTCTGATGCTCACAACGCCCTGGGCTATGCGGCGCTCTGGTCGCACCAATTCGCCTCAACACTGGGAGCCCGAGTCGATTTCGGAGCGCTCCTCATTCTAGCTGGAGTGGTGGCATTCTTCGCGATCGTGATTGGTGCCTCCGCCTACTTCTTCCGCAACAAGCGTGGCTCTGAACGCGAGGACGTCTAGCTCGAAGCGCCGCCAAGCACAAATCGTAAGCACAAGCGCGCCAAGATGCCCGGCATCATTCACAAAGTCCGAATCCGTATTTTGAATTTATCTATTGTAGAAGGGAACTGCCGCTAATCCGCTGCCGGTGCCGATGGCACCTTGGTAGCAGGGCGGTCAAAATTCAACACGCTAGTCACAAACTGGCTCAACGTTCCGCCCAAGTGTCCCAAAACACGCTGTTTCAGCGTCGTATCGTCCTGCG
>JBAVNY010000736.1:0-1813 GCA_049691535.1 Candidatus Acidiferrum sp. | reverse complement strand
ATACAAACCATTGCTGACGCAGTTTGAGAGAAAGAGAAGAGGATGAGTACAAGCAAACCGACCATAGAAATTCCAGCAAAGCTCGTAAAGGAACTGAGAGAAAGAACTAACGCCGGGTTTAGCGATTGCCGCGCCGCGCTGGTGGAAGCGAATGGCGACATTCAGAAGGCGATCGACGTGTTGCGCAAGAAGGGTCAGGCGGCCGCGGCAAAGAAGGCCACGCGCGAAGCGACCGAGGGGCTGATTGGGCACTACATTCATGCCGGCGGGAAGATCGGCGTGAGCGTGGAAATCAATTGCGAGAGCGATTTCGTGGCGCGTACCGATGCGTTTCAGCAGTTGTCGCATGACGTGGCGATGCATATCGCCGCGGTGGACCCGAAGTATGTGCGCCGCGAAGATGTGACGCCGGAGATGCTCGAGAAAGAGCGCGAGATTTATACGGCGCAGGCGCGGGCGACGGGCAAGCCGGAACCGGTGATTCAGAAAATCGTGCAAGGTAAGATGGAAAAGTTTTACGAAGAAAATTGTTTGTACGAACAGCACTTCATCAAGGATGAGACGCACACCATCGGCGAGATGATCGCGCAGTCGATTGCCAAGCTGGGCGAGAACATCACCATTCGCCGTTTTTCGCGGTTTAAGGTTGGCGAGGTGAGTGTCGGCTCGGCAGCTATAGGGGGGACAGAACCAGAAGCAGAAGCAAAGCCGGAAAACGCCTAAAACTTAAAATACTTGTTGGTGGCTAACCGCTTAACGAAAGCGCCTCGGATTTCCGAGGCGTTTTTTGTTTTGTGTAGGGTTACGCTACTCGGCGCAGGTTAGCGGCGCGGTCTTGTCGGCGGCCGGATTCTTTCTCGCGCATAGGCCAAGCCGTGGGATGTTTGTTACAATCGGCAGGGTTTCGCTCAGAAAGAACGGAGACACATGGCCAGGCAATCGCCAGCGACAAAGAAAAGCAGCGAAGTAAAGGTGGTAACGGCTAAGAAACGGCCGGCGTACAAACGGATTTTGCTGAAGCTTTCCGGCGAATCGCTGCAGGGGTCACAAGGTTACGGAATTGATGGGGCGACGCTGCACGAAATTGCTATTGAGTTAAAGGAAGTTCATGAGTTGGGCGTGCAGATTGCCATCATGGTGGGTGGCGGAAATATATTTCGCGGCGCGCGGCAAAAAGGATTCGACATTGATCGCGCTACGGGCGACTACATGGGGATGCTGGCCACGGTTTTGAATGCGCTGGCGATGCAGGACGCGTTGGAAAAGGTCGGCGTGCATACGCGGGTACAGAGCGCTATTGAGATGCACCAGGTGTGCGAGCCGTTTATCCGGAGGCGCGCGCAGCGGCACATTGAAAAAGGGCGGGTGGTGATTTTCGCAGCCGGGACAGGTAATCCTTACTTTTCTACGGATACTGCGGCGGCTTTGCGTGCGATGGAAATCAAGGCAGACGTGATATTGAAGGCTACGCGGGTGGATGGAATTTACGATGCGGACCCAGAGAAGGTGAGCAACGCGAAATTTTTTGCAGAGATTACTTATCGTGAAGTGTTGCACCAGAACTTGAAGGTGATGGATGCCACGGCGATTTCGCTGTGCATGGATAATGGCATGCCCATCGTGATTTTCAATATGCATACGCCGGGGAATATTCGACGGGCGGTGCTGGGTGAACCGGTTGGTTCGACGGTGCTGCCATCGAAGCAAGTTGTTTTGTAGTCGCTTCGGCGTGGCGCGAAAATCGGAAATGAATCGGGCCAGTTTTTCAGCAAGGGATGCGCATTGCAGCGGGATGCGCGTAAAAACACTAGAG
>JBAVNY010000735.1:0-2115 GCA_049691535.1 Candidatus Acidiferrum sp. | reverse complement strand
GGCTGCATCCCATCGTCACGCACCCCGAGCGCAACACCATTTTTCGCACCCGCCCCGAAAGGCTTCTGCAATGGGTCCGGCAGGGAATTTACGTGCAGGTTACCGCGGGCTCGCTGGCCGGCGTGTTTGGCCCGGCGGCGGAAGAAAATGCCTGGAAGTGGATCTCGCAAGGAATGGTGCACTTTATTTCCAGCGATGCGCACAACACCACGCGGCGCCCGCTGAAACTGCGCTTTGCGTTCAACGAGGTTGCGGAGCGGTTCGGGCAGGAAAAGGCGCAGGCGCTGCTGGTCGATAATCCGTTAGCGGCTTTCGAGGGACGGCCCCTTCCACATCTTCCGGAAGTCGCCCCTGCTTACGTTACGCCGAAGCGTAAGCGCTTTTTGTTTTTCTGAGCGAGATCGCAAAGCTCGAACTAAGTGGCAGGGTGCAAAGGCAAACCGGCCCACGCGTTCAACAGGCCAAATACTTCGCGCACTACACGCAGCGCACCTGTTGTGCTTCTCCACCAATGCGCGGAATCGAAAGAGTCATCTGTAACCCCGCGCACGATGGCCGTTCCGTCGCCACTGGCCAGCCGCCTCCACAACGTTCGCGCGCGTCGCGTATGCACTTGGGAAGTCACGATGATAATTTTTCGCTTGCCAGCGATTTTCCGCAATGCGCGTCCCGCCACGTTAACTTCGTCAGCCGTATTCACAATGGGCGGGTCCAGAACATGAATCGCATTTTCCGGAACGCCTTCATGCATCAACAGCAATTTGTCGTAAGTATCTTCGCCGGTGTAGTTCACGCCGTGTTCACGCAAGGTGGCGCCGGGTTCCGTGGAATGGGTGAGCCACACTTGGGAAGCGAAGCCCTGGCGGAAAATTCGTGCCGCTTCAATGGCACGTTCCGGCATTCCCCCGCTGAGCACCACGATCGCGTCCGCGCTTTCCAGCGGATCCTGCACAACCAACCAATGGCCCAGGCTTCTGCCGGCAAGCACAACCAAGGCTATCGCTGCGACGCAGATTAACGTCAGCCATGGCAAGAGTCGCCGTGTTTTACCAGGAACCGCTGATGATCCGCCTGCCGACTTCACCGCATCGAGGCTCATTGCGCTCTACCATATCAAACCGCGGGGATTCCTCGAAGCCGCTGCGCTTCTGCACACGTTGTGGCTATCCTACGCCTCCGCAGGCTAAACTGTCTGTCCGTGTCAAATCTGGAGGATGCTTGAGAGCCGTCGTCACAGGAGGAGCTGGATTCCTCGGGTCGCATCTTTGCGACCGGCTGCTGGCCGAGGGATGGGAAGTCTTGGCGTTGGACAATCTCATCACAGGGAACGAAACGAACATCGCCCATTTGAAAGGAAACTCCAAATTTCGTTTCGAACGTAAAGATGTCAACGGCCCGTTCGAGGTTCCCGGGGAAGTTGCTTACGTTTTCCATTTTGCTTCTCCCGCCAGTCCACCGGATTATCTGAAATTTCCCATCGAAACGTTGAAGGTGGGCTCTATCGCCACTATGAACACTTTGGATCTGGCCCGTGCCAAGAATGCGAAGTTCTTTTTGGCTTCCACCAGTGAGTGTTACGGCGACCCGGAAGTTTCTCCGCAGAGCGAGTCCTATTGGGGCCGGGTGAATCCTGTGGGGCCGCGCAGCGTCTATGATGAGGCGAAGCGTTTTGCGGAAGCTACGACCATGGCCTACTACCGCCATCACGGCGTCGACACGCACATCGTGCGCATCTTTAATACCTACGGCCCGCGCATGCGCCTCAATGATGGCCGCGCCCTCCCGAACTTTGTTTTCCAGGCGCTAAGCGGCCAGCCCATTACCGTTTACGGCGACGGTAAACAGACGCGTAGCTTCTGCTATGTTTCCGATTTGATTGATGGAATTTACCGGCTCAGCCAGTCTGACGAACATTTTCCAACCAACATCGGGAATCCCACGGAACTGACCATCCACGATTTTGCCGAGAAGATTCGCGCCTACTTTCCGAATGCTCCCAAGATTATCAACGAGCCGTTGCCCGAAGACGATCCCAAGCAGCGCCGTCCCGACATTTCCAAAGCGAAAAAATTGTTGGGATGGGAACCAAAGGTGGGCTTGGAAGAAGGCCTGCGC
>JBAVNY010000734.1:0-2093 GCA_049691535.1 Candidatus Acidiferrum sp. | reverse complement strand
CAATTACCCATGTTGTCAAAATAGTCACAGACGCCCGCGCCAACACCCGAGGCGTTGTTTACATTAAAGAAATTCAGGTTCGCTTGCGTGAAAACACCGGTTGTGGCGTGGGCAAAGCTATAGGGATCCGCAAAGGCTCCGAAGTTGGCGACGTCGTGGGTTAACGAATAACCGCCGCGCAAAGCGGTTTTTCCGTTGCCAAAAATATCCCAGGCGAAGCCAGCGTGCGGACCAAAGTCTTTGTAGTCCACGTTGTGAATACCGTTGATGCCGTGGCCAACCTGGAGAAGACCAGTGGGTGATCCGGGAACAAATTCAGCCTCTAGATTGTTCTTGTCACGCATGGTGCCGTTGATTTCGTAGCGCAAGCCGAAACTGAGTGTGAAATTCTTCTTGATCTTCCAGTCGTCCTGGCCGTAGAAGCCAACGGAGTTCTGGTAAATGTGGCGGTGAGTATCGCCAAAACTGCGGTCGGCGAGGTCAGCCTTTCCGAGAAGCAGTTCTTCCACATCGCCAGCCACGCCGCCCGGAAACGGCGTCGTGAAGTAGTATGAGTAGTTGCTGAAATATCCGGCCGTCAGGCCGCTGCGCGCATCGTTGCGAATGCTGTTGGTGACCGCGCGCTGGAAGTTCCCACCAATCTTGATGGTGTGATTACCCTTCACCCACGAGAAGTGCTCTGACCAATCATAGGTCGCATCGGGTCGAGTCGAAATGGGATACCCCTGCACGCCCCCGATGTAGCCACCATATCCCAGGTGGTACAGGTAGACGTAGGGCACGCCGAAGTCGGCGGGGCCGAGCGGGCCGGTGTCGATGCCCAGGCTCTTGGGATCGATCTTCTTGTTGGGTCCGAGAATCTGCGAGAAACGAGTGTAACCGAAACGGCTTTCGAGGATCTTGGAGGGGCTGAAATTCGTGATCCAACTGACGCCCGCCATCTGAGCCCGCGATGCCGCAACTGAGTTAAAGAGATTTGGATTGCTGCCCGCAGCCGGCAGCCCAGCGAAAGGTGGGGCACTCTGGAGACTGTCGCCAAAGATGTAACGTAACGCGAGCGAGTTGGTGGAATTCACCTTGTAATCGAACTTCACGCCGAAACTGTTGGCACTGGCGAAAGTCGGCGTGCTGGTAATGTATTGGCCGGTAGGCGTGATGGGGAAGTAATTGAGCAATGTCTGCCCAACGGGATCCACGGTAAGGTTGTTGGCTGCAATATCCGCCATGGCCGTGGCGACATCGGAGGTCATGGGAACGACGCGATCGGAAACGGATGACGATTTGTAGCGCTGTCCCTCGTAGTAAAGAAACAAGAAGGCACGATCTTTGATAATCGGTCCACCGATGGTTCCATTGAACTGGTTATTGTGGATGCTGGTTGCCTGGCACTCTCCGGGGGAGGCGCAGTTATCGGTGTTGTGCTTTCCGAAATAGTTGATGGCGTCACCCAAGCCGCTGTGATTCACCCAGGTTCCTGATCCGTGCCAGGTGTTGGTGCCGCTCTTCATGCTGAGCAGAATGGGAGCGCCACCCTTCACACCAAATTCGGCGGAGGGCGTTTCTTGCACGCTGAGTTCCTCGATCGCCTCGGGGGGGAAAAGAACGGCCGGGATGCCGACAATGCCGGTTTCTCCGATGGCAGAGTCCCCGTAGTAGCGATCGTTGTTGTAGAGGCCGTCGATGAAGTAGTTGTTTGAAGTCGTGCGGGCGCCGTTGATGCTGACGGCCAAGAAGCCTCCCCCAGGGGCCCGCTGCACGCCAGGAGTAATCGCGATCAGGGAGTTGAAGTCGCGGCCATTGATCGGGACATTCTCGATTTTTTCGCTGTCAACGTAGTTGCTGTTATTGGGAGAGAGATCGACTAGGGGAGCGCTGCCTTCGACCTCAATCGTTTCCGTGCGTTGTCCGACTTGCAGTTTGAACTCGGCGCGAGTGACGGTGCCGGCTAGAACTTCCGCCGGTTGCACGACAGTCTTGAATCCCTCCGCCACTGCCGTGACTTTGTATTTGCCAATCGCGAAGTCAGGAACACGGTAGCTACCGCTAGAAGTCGTGGTTGCAGTTCGCTTTTCAGAGGTGCCCAGGCTCTCTAC
>JBAVNY010000733.1:0-4235 GCA_049691535.1 Candidatus Acidiferrum sp. | reverse complement strand
CTGCCAACCTGTTCTTTCTCATTTCAAATTCCGCCGCGAAAAAATGGCTGCCGCACCCGTCAACACAATCGCGCAGTACACCAGCGCGTACAACGTGGCGTTCAAGATCAGCGCCCCTGTCACCACGCCCCCATGCGCTACCGTTCCCATTACATTGAAATTCTCAAAGTTCGGCAGCAAATAGGAAATCCCGCGCAGTATTTTCATCGTCGATGCATTGAAATCGACCACGCTCATCGTTCGCAAATTCTGCGCGAACACCCCAGCCACATAAATGCCTGCACTGAACAAAATCGCCAGAAAAGGCGTCGTGAAGCACGAAAAAAGCAGTGCCAGCCCAACAATTAATGCCAGTTTCAGCAAAATTAGGTACACCGCGGCCAGAATGTACACGTCACTCTTCTCAAACGAATGCTTCACTGTCCAAAGCGCCAAATAAAGTCCCGCCGCCATCGCCGCCGTATTAACGGTCAGCGTCATCACCAGCCCGAAAAACTTGCCCAGTAGAAATTCCCAGCGTTTCACCGGCTTGGCTAGCAATGCGTATAGCGTCCGCTTATCCATCTCTTTGGATACGAGTCCCACACCGATGAATATCGCGATGAATAACCCCACCACGGAAATTGCCGTCAGCCCTAGACTCACAATCACGCTGGCTTCAATCCCTATGGAGATCTGTCCCACCAGAATCGCCGCGCCCATCATCAGCAATGCAAAAAACACCAGGTTGTAGAGCACCCGGTCCCGAACCGCCTCCCGAAACGTATTCGTCGCCACCGTCAGTACATTCTTCATTTTCCGCTCACGTCGATCGCATTGGCCTGCGCTCGATCCGCCTCCACCAGGTTCATGAAGAATTCTTCCAATGTCGGTTTGATCTGCGCCACAGACAAAATCCGCGCTCCTGCTGCTTTCAATTCGTCGAGTGCGCCGTACAGTTCGCTTTCTGCTACCTGCACCCGGTAACGTTCTCCGGTCTTCATCGCGCGCGAAAATAGCGGCGTATTCTTCGTCTCACCGTGAAGCTCAAACAAAATCTCCATTCCCTGTGCCTGTATGCCCACCATTTCTCCTGGCGTACCGACTCCGCGCAACTTTCCGCCGACGATCACGCCCACGCGATCGCAAAGCATCTCCGCGTCGCTCAAAATATGCGTCGAGAACAGCACCGTCTTCCCGGCCCGCTTCAATTCCAAAATAATATCCCTCACCTCTCGACGCCCAAGTGGATCGAGACCGGACATCGGCTCATCCAGCACCACCACTTCCGGATCGTGCAGAATGGCCTGCGCCAGTCCCACTCGTTGCAGCATCCCTTTCGAATACTTACGCAACTGGATCTTCTTGGCCGTTTCCAGTCCCACTTTTTTGAGCATCTTCGCTACGCGCTCGTGCCGGTCCGCCCTTGTCATCTGGTGGAAGCGCGCAAAATATTCCAGTACTTCGGTAGCCGTCAGATAATCGTAGAAGTACGGCTGCTCCGGCAGATATCCGATGCGCTCGTGCATTCGCACATCATCAATCGATTTACCCAGGATTCGCGCTGTTCCACTGGTCGGAAATATCAGCCGCATTAGCAGCTTGATCGTAGTGGACTTGCCCGCCCCGTTCGGCCCCAGAAATCCGAAGACTTCGCCGGTTTCCACCTGCATGGTGAGATTTTCCAGCGACCGCTTCTTCTTCAAGTTTAAAAATCCAAACGGGTATTCCTTCGATAAGCCATCGATCTCAATAGCCGGTGTACTCACACCCATATTTTTTCCAAAGCTCCGTCATACCGTCAATCCATCGCAAGTTCTTTGTGCACTGAATTGCAACTCTACCGCATGCATACCTCAACCGCGCGTGACTTAAAGTGCACAATTTCCATGCCAGGAGACTTCTCACAGTTATAGAGGAACCGATGGCGTGATTAGGAGGTCTGACCTGAAGTGAGTCCCTTTAGTATGTTTTGCAGCGAGGCGGAATCGGGAACTTGCCCGTTGGGCGTCAGCTTGTCGATCAGATGGGGCAACAAGCTCGTCATAGCGCCAGTGAGTTGCGATGGGTCAATGCCCGCCTTCTGTGCGGCGGCCTGCAATGCGGGACTGTGCAGCACGTTTTCCAGTTCGCTGGCCGAAACAGGAAGATTCTGGCCACTGCCTAGCCAGGAACTGAACACTCCCCCGAGTCCACCCTGCTGAAACATCTTTTGCAGCCCAGCAATACCGCCGACCTGCGGACTGTTGACGTAGTCCAAAATGGCCGAAAGTGCGGTCGTGTGCTGCTGTGGTTGGACACCTTGTACGTTGCCACCCGCCATCGAAAGCACTTCGCTCAGTAGTCCCATAGGGTTTGCGTTCTCCTCAAAAAAGTGGGAGCGACGGCACATCGACCGCCGCTCCTCAAGCCCGTTTACAGCAAAAGCAAATAGTGCGAGTTACTTCTGTTTGGCGATGATCATGTCCTTGATCTTGTTATACGTAGCCTGCGGAATGACCTTCTTCTTCACCAAGTCGGTCTTCTTGGCGTAGGGACGGCCATCAATAATTTTCTGCGAATACACGGAGCCGATGCCCGGCAGGGCGTCGAGCTGGTCCTTGGTCGCGGAATTAATGTCCAAAAGGTCAGTCGAAGCCGGCGCCGATTTGCTAGCTGTGGACTTCGACGAACCACTGGTGCTGCTGGTCTGCGCGTGAGCAACGCCGACACTCAACATCAGAACAAATGCCATCAGAACAATCCTGCTCAGATTTTTGTTCATTCCTATTCTCCTTGAAAAAAGATAACTGCTAAAACCCGGGCGGGAAGCTAAAGGCTACTCTTTTTCTGCGGCGCGGTACCCGGCCTTCTGGGCGTCCGCCTCAGGCATGTACTTACCTTGCTTGGTCTTGCCGTACCAACGCGTACCGGGCTTGTGATACACGCCGGAGTCGGTATTCACCCACACCATGCCCGTGCTATTGGCAGGCGGAGTCTGTTGAGTTGCTGCGGATTTTGTGGCGGTGGGCTTCGCCGCGGGCGCGGAAGAAGCGGGAGTCGCGGCGGGGGCCGGAGCCGCTGCAGGGGCCGGGGTTGATGCAGTAGTCTTTGTGGCCGGCACTGGCGCTGGAGCGGCTGTCGTCGAAGCGCTCGGTGCGGTAGACGCATTAGGCGCGGACGGCGGTGGCGCGGCGGCCGTATCGGCTGCAGTAGACTTCTTGGAGCGAGATTTCTTCGCGGTGGTGGAAGAATCAGCCGTAGCGGCCGTGCCAGCGGACGAAGCGGCTGGCGCACTGGAATTAGCAGCGGGAGCCTGATCTGCAGTAGTGGCGGTCTTCTTAGACTTGCTGGACTTCTTTGTGGTTGCAGCGCCAGAAGCTGTGGACTGATCCCCAGCCGCGGCCGGCGAATCGGCAGCTTTCGTCGACTTGGACTTTTTCTTTGAAGTGGTGGTTGCGCTGGAGTCGGCGGGAGGAGTCTGCGTTTCGCTAGAAGGGTCGGTGGTCGACTTCTTGCTCTTGCTGGACTTCTTAGTGGTAGCAGAATCGGAAGTCGACGTGGTGTCGTCCGCAGTGGTGGATTTTTTCTTTTTCTTAGACTTAGTGGTGCTCGTGTCGCTCTGGTCCGCTGGCGGCGGTGTCGACGGCTGTTGCGCAGTAGATTGGGTAGCCGGCAGCGTAGACGACGCGCGCAGGCTAACGCCACCGGCGAGCAAGAACAAAGCAGCAAGCAAGGCTACGTACGGCTGCATATAGGTACCACGTTTCATTTTGGGTGAATCCTTTCGCTCAGAACTGTTCAAGTCACCAGCTAGCACCTAGTAACGGGCAGGGGCGGAGTGCGGGGACCGACGCGTGTTCGCGATCTCTGCGTCGGAACGGCGAATGATGTAAGAGAAAACAAGGGATGTCAAGTTTGAATAGGCCCGGGCACGTGGGACCTGGCGTACGGTATCGAGAAGGCAATACTGCGAATGGCGATCGAGGTGTTATCCGGCCAGTTCGGACTGATGGGTAGTGGAGTTCCCGTCCGTCGGCATCGCCCGGAATTCGGTTCGAACTCTGGGCAAAGACTGGGGATAGTTTTCGCGCAAGTACTCGATAAGCTTCTCGCGGACCTGACAACGCAGATCCCAGCAGGCGCTGGAGTCGTGCGCATCAATCAGGGCGCGCAGTTGGATTCCATTGGCGGTGGCATCGGTGACTTGCAGCACGCATACCTGGCCCCTCCACAGGCGCGAGGAGCCCACGATGCGGCGAAGCTCCTTCCGAAGC
>JBAVNY010000732.1:0-1509 GCA_049691535.1 Candidatus Acidiferrum sp. | reverse complement strand
CACATCGACACCGTGCTGACCGAATATCGGGCGCGCAGCCGAACCAACGATCAGCCCGGCTCTGGGCCGCTGCTCGCGGTTTGTCTCACCGACCGCCTCGCCGACGGCCTGTCGCTGGTCTATTCCTTCTATGATCCCGACATCGCCCGCCGGTCGCTCGGAAGCTTTGTCATTCTCGATCATATCGAGAAGGCGCGCCGTCTCGGCCTGCCCCATGTTTATCTCGGCTATTGGGTCGAGGGGTCGAAGAAGATGGGCTACAAGGCCGGCTACCTGCCGCAAGAGCGCCTCGGCCTGCACGGCTGGGCGCGGGTGGAGCGGTAAACTTTCGGGGCGCGGCGTGGCGTCGCCATTGCGAGCCGGTTTCGAGAGTTTTCAAGCGCTACGACAGCCCCGAAATCTGCCAGACGATGAGCGAGATCGTGGCTTACGGCACGGCGGCGGTGGTCGAACCCGTCTCGTGATGGCTGCCTTTTCTCGCTCGCCGTCGTCGCCGCGGTTTTTCTCGTCTGGTTCTTCTTCCGCAAAAGGCGGTTACAAGCGCCGCCCTCTGAACGTCCCGCCCGGATCGGATTGGCGCTTTAGCGGCGACGGATTCCTCGATCCCTCATCCGGCGAGGTGCTGGAAGTCTGGTCGCGCCCGAAAACGGGCAAACGCGTCCATGTGCGAGCGCGGGCGGAAAGGAAGACATGGGACTTCGAGGCGCGTTAAATGCCGCAAGGTCACGCGCCCAAGCCCGCGCTGCCAAGGCGGACGCGCGGCGATCCAGGATAACTTTGGGTCCTGCATCGCGGCTGTCGGAAATTGTCCAAGAGCTCGAAGGACCGGTCAGAGATGCCAAGGCAAGACTTTCTAAATTGTCGTTCCCGGCCAAAGGTGTTCCTCAAGAGAATCAAAATCCAACGCAAGAGCGTCATATACGTTGCGAACGCTTTTCTCCAAGTAAAATTTTGGTGAGATGGTTATGTCCATTACTGATGGTTTACCAGCTAAGATCGCGTCAGGCCGACGCAACATTAGTCTAGAAGCTCGCTTGTTAACAACATTACTATCCTCACAATTGGTCATCATTACAGATTTAGACTTCTGGTTGAACTCCAGACTCTCAGGAACGTCTAACAGTTTGCTATTCGTTTCATCAAACCCGTAACCGAGAATATATACACAATTGGCCTCACGAATTGCTTCTATGGCTTTTGCAACATCCTCCGAAAGAGATTTCTCGAAGGGTGCCATTGTGCGGATCGATTTGGAGGCTTCATAAACGGTATCAAGCAATTTTCCTCTTTCTTCGAAATTAACCCCACGATGCGTTGCAGATAGACTTGGTCCGCTCAAGATATCTAGATCAAATCTTTGCGGATCGCCAATAGGATTGTCACGAATTTTACCGTAAATATGGATGAATCTATGGTTTTCAAAGAAACGGTCAATTACATTTTCTTTCGAAAACTGAGATATCGCCGATAGAGCACGGAATATTTGATATTACAAGGACACATCGTAAT
>JBAVNY010000731.1:0-1791 GCA_049691535.1 Candidatus Acidiferrum sp. | reverse complement strand
ATGCTCGCTCCAAAAAAATCATCAAAAGCGACGGCACGATGTGGGAGCGGGAAGTTCTGATGGAAGAGTTTGAGCGCCTACTCGCCGATGCCGCAGATGGTGAGTGTCCTCAGTGTGCTACACATTCGGCATTATCCGGCGCGCCATTGCGTAACGGCACTCTGGCTCGCCAACATTGAAGTCCGCCGAAAAGTCCTCTAGACGCGAGAAACTGGTTGATGGGACAGCAACGCTGGCTTGATAAGCATTGTCGCTGGTAACAGATCGTACGCTATCGGGGATCGTTGTCCCGACACATTGGTAACGCTAGCGCCTCATTTGAGGGCGGCACCCACGGCAAGGCAGGCTGGGCTACGTACGCAGCACACTTCCATGCAAACGCAACGCAACGGTACGAGCCGTCGAGGGAAACCTTGGCGGTTTTTGCGCATAGCGCACAAAGACGGCCCCGGCAGCGTGCCGAGGCCGCTTGTGTCAGAACTCCGGCCCAGGGGTGGGCTTCTTGGTCTGATGCAGGCGCTTATTCTCAGCCTGCGTATTGCGGACGGCCTTTGCCAGTATCCGGAAAGTTATTGGGCGATAGGAGCATTTCACGGCGAGGGCTTTAACCGTCTAGCGGCTTCTCCTTCGCCTTTTCCTCGGCAAGCAACCTCCCCAGCATTGCATGCCGTTTCTCATCCCACGACGGATTGCTCTCGCTCTCTGCGATCATGTTTTCGTTGTGCACGAATGGCTGCATTTCGACCTCTTATAAGGTCGTGAGTCTGATCGACACAATACGAGGATTGTTACGAGGCACGTATGCCTGGGAACAAACGTGGAACGCGTCACTATCGCGTCATTGACCCGCCCGCCGGGGCGTTATCGCGACCATCATTCGATAGCTCGCGGTACCGGCAGTTTGGGTAATCAGGAGTTCGCTATCTTTCGAAACCGCCCTTCGGCGACATCCGCTACAAAAGAGAAACCCCCTAGCTTTTCAGCTAAGGGGTTCTGGGTAGCTTTCTTAATTTGAATGTTAGCCCTCTTCGGGGACCGCGCTTACAAATGCGATTGAGGCGGTATTTATAATTTCGATAATTTCGCCCCCCATTAGAGTTTGCCGGATTTTTATCACCGGCATTTGGACCTCTAAGACCTTACAACCGTGATGCTCTGTTATGATGCCTCTGTTGTCGTCATCGGACCACATCTTGATTGAATAGCTTCTCCCAACTTCAAACATATTCTATCTCCTGTGAGAGCGTTCAAAGCACCTCGGCCCAATGCCGCAGCGAAACAGGGAAGCTCGAAACTTCCTACTCTCAAATCTTAGTCTAGTGATTCTAAAAGATCGAACAAGAGCAAACCAATGCCGAGTGGATCGGCGTTAAACGTACCTTTTCGATTTGCGGCGAGCGGTCGCGCCCGGCGTCGTCACGCCGTTTCAGCCAGCCGATAATCTCATCGTCAACGCGATGAATGGTCGAAGCCAGGTGCGTATCGGTCGGCTTGGCGTTGCCGTAGACGATGATGGTGCATCCATCAGCGAACAACGGGCTTGGATCGGGATCGGTCATCGCGGCGGGTGCTGATCGATGTCTGCTTTCGGGAGCAAAACGGAAAACATCTGCTTGCGGCGAGTATTTCCGATTTTGGTGGAGTCGAGATGTGGCGCGGTGGCTTTAGGTAGAACATATCTGTTGCCGCCTCTTTCGTCTGGCGGTGCCTTAGTGGTTCGGCCATGGCTCCGTTTCCACATCCCGCTCATCGAACCGGACATGCAGATCTGTCGGGTAGCTAAGCCATTGC
>JBAVNY010000730.1:0-3275 GCA_049691535.1 Candidatus Acidiferrum sp. | reverse complement strand
GTCCTGAGCAAGTGCACCGACAGCAAGGAACGCGGCAGCACACACGGTTGCTGCAAGTTTCGAAAAGCGCATAGAATCCTCCACGAAGCGACCGAGATTTTTAGAATTGGAATCGGTTACGGAGCTTACCGGACGTTGGGCTCTTTACCAATGTTAGAGAGACAGTATCACGGGGTAGGGGAAGACGCTAATCACGTGGAAGCCGCCTGTCACTTCTGACAATGTCCTTCCTTTGTGGTTGGTCTCATTCTTAACAGCCGTAACTTCTGGTATGAACAGACTTCACGAGATTTCTTTCAAATTAGCGCTGATATTTTGCATGGCGCGGGTGCTGGCGGGAGTGCCGGCATGGGCGCAGGATGGGGTGCAGTTTCTGCCGGAAGTTGACGCGCATTTGAAGCTGAATCCTATGCTTCGGACTTATCTGGAGGCTAAGGATGATCGGGATGGAGGGGACCCCACGCAGTTCACGATTGGGCCGAGTCTGCAGTTTTATGTAAAGCCTTTGATCAAACTGAAGAAAATAAATCTATTCGATCTGGACGACGCAAAAACGCGAGCGTTTGTACTGGAGACAGGATACCGGTACATCACGGCGCCGGGTGCGGCACCGGAAAATCGCATGGTGCTGGCGGGGACATCGCACTTTCCGGTGGGTGCGGGATTTCTGATTACGGATCGGAACCGGTTTGATCTGGACTGGAAGAGCGGGACGTTTACCTGGCGGTACCGAAATAAATTAACAGTGGAGCGGACGTTTGCGGTTTATGGCTATCACGTGATTCCGTATGTGGCGGCTGAACCGTACTACGAGAGCCAGTACAGCAAGTGGAGCACGACCTCCCTGTTTGCGGGCTGTTTGTTTCCAGTGGGCAAGCACGTGGAATTTAATACCTACTATGAGCACGACAACAACACGGGCAAGCACAAAAACGAGCAGGTAAATTCGGTTGGGCTGGCGATGTATCTGTATTTTTCGTTGGAGAAGAAATAGAACATGCGGGGAGTGGAATTGAGCGGCAGGACGTTCGAGAAAATCGAGGGGAGAAAACGATGAGCGCACGACGAATGGGGATGAGGCTGTTGGTGATTACATTTTTGCTGGGGAACATATCTTTCGCGACATTCGCGCAGGACAAAGCTGCTGCTGAGGCGTATAGCGCGGTAGCGCGGGGCACCGGAGGAAGTGTGGGAGGAAAAACGGCGCAATTCGATTTTCGCGTTACGCAGTACACGACGGATGATGAGCTGCAAAATTTCGCGCAACTGTTGAAGGAAAAGGGCACGGATGCGTTGCGCAGGGCGTTGGAGAAAGAAGACAAGGGACGAGTCAACGTGGTGGGGTCGACGGGCAATCAGATCGCGGTGGCGCGGAAGCGGCAGCAAGGGACGGACACGATTATTACCATTGTGACGGCACGAACGATGCCCTTTATGGAGCTGTACAACGGCGGACGGACAACAGATTATCCGTTTGGGTATTTGCAGGTGAAGCTGAGCGGAAGTGAACCGGGCACGGGGCAGATCATGGCCGCGGCGAAGATTAAGTTTGATAAGAAACAAGGGCAATACGTGATCGAGAGTTACGGGAACCAGTACATCAAGGTAGTGAACGTGCGGCCGTCGAAATAGTTGGCCGAGGCTGGAGGAGCTTCGGGCGGGCGGAGACGGGTCCGAAGCTTCGTACGGTGCCTAGGTTCAGCTTGATGTTCACAATGGCGGCCGAGATTACATGGTAGGATGCCGGACGTGCTTTCCGCCATCGTTTGCATGGGCAGGGAAAAAAGCTGACGTGAATCTACGGAGGTTTTGGACTATGAGCTGGAAATCTTCTGGGAGTACCGATGCGGGCAAGCAGCGAGAGACACAGAGTATACCGGATTGTGAAACGGTAGCGGGATGTGGCGGAAACGCGGGAGCTGTAGAGTCGACGCGAAGAAAGTTTCTACAGATGGCGGTAGGTGGTACGGCGGGACTGGCTGCGGGCGTTGAGCTGATTTCACCGCGACGGGTGTTGGCGCAGTCGAGTTTGAGCGCCGATGCGGCGTTGAAGGAATTGATGGATGGGAATGAGCGATTCAAGGCGGGGAAACTGACGGCGTGCAGTCACGACCTGGACATTTTGAAGCAGAAAACGATCGATAAACAGGAGCCGTTCGCGGCGGTGTTATCGTGCGCGGATTCGCGGGTGCCGATTGAGCTGGTTTTCGATCAGAGTATTGGACATGTGTTTGTGACACGGATCGCGGGAAATATTGCCACTTCGGAAATTATTGCGAGCCTGGAGTATGGCGCGGGAGTGTTGGGGACGAAGGTGATTGTGGTGATGGGGCACAGTGGTTGCGGAGCGGTGAAAGCAACGATGCAAGGCAAGGAAGTGCCGGGTCAGATCAGCGCGTTGTTTCCGCATATCCAGCGGGCGGTGGACGAGGCGGGATCGAGCCTGGAAGCTGCGACGAAGGCGAATGCGAAGATTCAGGCGGCGTTGCTGCGAGAAGCGTCGACGCTGATCGCGGGATTAGTGAAGGCGGGTACGATGAGGGTGGTGGCGGCGTATTACGAGGTGGGGACGGGGGCGGTAACGATTTTGGAGTAGTTTCGAGAAGAACTAACGAAGAGGAAAAGGACGAGGGGCGGAGGGCGCGGAGAAAGGCTAGAGGGAGTAGCTCGCAGAGGCGGCTCGGAATGACGGGTTGTCTGGGGCTGGGATTTGCTGAGGTGCACAGTCAGGAATGACTGTGCTACAGGGGAGAAGAGCAGCCAAGTACTGTAGTGCGTGCTGTTGCCGGCTGGCAGCCGGCGGTACAAATTTAGTGCGTGCCTGACGGTGGCCCTTCATACCACTGGAAATTCTAGTCACCGTGAGGAAAATGGGACCGGGTGGGGGTGTACCCCGGCGCGTCCTATCGGAGGGTCGGAAACCCCGCGATGTGGCCCGGTACAGGGGCGGGGAGTTGGGTGTCACTTTTGACAATTACACCTCAGACGAGGAGTGGGCACTATGGTGCGACTTCCGATGGCAGTTTGCGTGAGCTGGCGAGAAGTGACCGCAGAGCCTCGCCGAAACCAGCGTCGAAGCGAAGAGCGGGAAACACGGGCAGCCCGGGAGAACCGGGTGTCTTACGGTTAGTCCTCTAAAGGAGACGGAGACACATGGGTAAGACAACCAGGATCTTAATGGCAATGATGCTGCTGCTGTTGACGATGGGGATGGCGGCGCCGGGATACGGGAATGACGACGATCTGGATAACTACAAATTCCGGGTGAATGCGGA
>JBAVNY010000729.1:0-2113 GCA_049691535.1 Candidatus Acidiferrum sp. | reverse complement strand
CGCTGGTGAGCGTCTTGACTGCCGTTGGTGATCAGCCAATTGAGGGCTGATGACTCGATTCTGCCGGAATTTGAACCAAGACTGAGCTGAGTCCTTCCATGAGAAGGCCGGTCCCAGTCAAGAGTGTTTTGCTTTTTCCGTAAGTTCTTTTCTCTTTTTCCCTGTTCAGCCAAGCCGCCTCTGTCGCCACCCTTCCATCCGCACTCTTCGTTGAGCGATGTTCGCTCGGTGCCAGTTGGGTGTTCTCGATGCAGTAGGCGCTGCTACCTGATTAGCGTCCTCCATTTCTCTCTTTACGAGGGAAGTTGGGCCAGGACCTAGTCGCAGTCGCCTAAACTCGGCGGTCGAGCTCAGCTGTTCGGATACAAACTCTTTCTCTGCCAGCTTTCTCTATGCCGCTACGCTTATCGCCTTCTGGCTATTGCGCAACGGTTCGTACACTTCTCCACTGACCCACAGCCGATGCAGGAGTACCGCCAGCTTCCGTGCTACCGCCACCACCGCCCGTTTCTTGGCGGTTTTCCCTCCTCGGGCCGAGAGCTTCCGCCCCCAGCGACGCAAGTCACTGTCTTCTCCAAAGGGTCCCAAAATGTAGTGCGCCCCTTGCACCAACAGCGTCCGTAGATACTCGTCGCCTTCTTTGCTGATATGCATCTGTGGTTCGCTCTCGCCCGAATTTCTCCTCCCAGGTTGCAACCCAACGAAACATCCCGCGTCACGACTTTTCCGGAAGCGATGTGGATCCTCGATGGTCAGCACATAGGTCGTGGCGATCAGATCGCCTACACCCTTTATCTGTTTGAGCAGCGCCGTTTCCGGATTGAAGTAAGCGAATAACCCAAGATAGGGCCCGGTATTCGGAACTATGTGAAGCGGAGTAGTCCAAGCGAGTCTTGCAGGCTCCCGGCAGCGCCGTGCTGCTGATCAAAGAAATCACTTACGAAGCGAGGCTCCCAGCGAAGTACAGCGTCTCGATTTTGCGCGGTGACCGCTACTTCCTCATCCGTCCGGAAGAAATAGAATCCAACCGCTCCAGTTCCCAGCGCTTCAGCGCTCATCGCTCGGGATGGGATTCCGAAGCCAAGGAGTGAATCGAATATCAGCGCCACTGACTGTTGAGCATTCACCGCCTCCTGGGCCCGCCGAACATCCCCAATAGTTCTCGGTGGCGTCAATGCTTCCAGTGCAGGCCTTGGACTTGTCCAGGGCGCAAACGTCTGCGACTCCGATTGCTTCCCCAAGCAAATTGTTCAGATGGATATCGACCTCCGCAGGGGTGTTGACCGCAATGTCCACATCTTCATCGCGAATCACGTTCTGCGAAATGATGGTGCCGACCACCGGAGAGCCGCCATCGCCGCTGTTGATGTTGATTCCCACCCTCCCGGGCGTGGCCGTGTCGAAGGTGTCAGCGAGATTTCTAGCAATGTAGTTGCCGATGATCTTGTTTCCACTCATGTCATCTGCCGGGGCACCAAAGGCCGGGCCTACGTGCGTGTGGAGCGCGACGCCCCCAAGACCGTTGCCGATCAGCTTATTGTGGATGATCACATTGCCGGACACGCGGCCAGGGCCGGCGCCATCGGAGAACATGCCGACTCCCGAGCCCCCGATCTGCACGCCGTTATCTTCTGAGAGATTTTCCGCGATCGTATTGTCGTCAACGCCGAAGTGCGGAGAGGTGAAAGCCGGGCCCGCACCTGTCGGAGGATGGGATGCCAGGACGATGCCGCATTCCAGCGGATTGTTCTTAACAATGTTGTGGATGAGCAGATTGCCGCGGCTTTCCGCGGTCTCGTCGCTGATGAGAACGCCATCGGCATTGCCCGTAATCAAGTTGTCAGTCACAATCGAATTCGCTACTCCAACCAGGTGAAGCGCGCCGCCGCAGTCACCGGTTTCATCATTCTCATATATGCCATTGCCGGGCTGGCCGGTACACCCGGTAAGCGCACCAGTGAAGAGGAGGCCCGGGGTCGCATCATTGTTCACGATGTGATTGCTGCGGATGGTGACGTCTGAGGCGCTCACGACCAGGATCCCTTCAAATAAGGCGTTCTCCACCGTGAATCCGGCGATGGTCACGTCGCTGAGTCGGGGATGGTCGAATCCG
>JBAVNY010000728.1:0-5965 GCA_049691535.1 Candidatus Acidiferrum sp. | reverse complement strand
GGGTATCCTCTGACCCGTGAGGGAGACATCGTGAGCCAGCAGAAAATGGTAACGCAGCAAACATTGGAAAAGCATCCCAGCCTCGAAACGCTGTGCATCAATACGATTCGAACCCTGGCGATTGACGCCGTGCAAAAAGCGAATTCCGGACATCCCGGCGCTCCCATGGGTCTGGCACCGGTGATGTTTTCGCTGTGGCAATATTTTCTGAAATACGATCCAGCCGATCCGAAGTGGCTTAACCGCGACCGCTTCGTGCTTTCCGCCGGACACGCTTCCATGCTGCTGTATGCCACGCTGCACTTGGCGGGTGTGAGAGACGTGGACAAAAAGGGCAACGTTCTGCAGACCCCAGCCGTTTCCATGGAGGACATTAAGAAATTCCGTCAACTGGACAGTAAGACTCCGGGTCATCCGGAATCGCACATGACCACTGGCGTGGAGACAACCACAGGTCCACTGGGACAAGGCATAGGCAACAGCGTGGGAATGGCCATTGCAGGAAAATGGCTGGCGGCGAATTTCAATCGCCCGGGCTTTGAGATTTTCGATTTCCGGGTGTACTCGATTTGCGGCGACGGCGACATTATGGAAGGTGTAGGCGCAGAAGCGGCCTCGCTCGCCGGGCACTTGCGGCTTTCGAACTTGTGTTGGATTTACGACAACAATCGGGTGACGCTGGACGGCCCGGCCAGTTGGTCGTTTGACGAAGATGTGATGACCCGTTTCGTGGGCTATGGATGGAACGTGCATCGCGTGGTGGACGCGAACGATCTGATGATGTTGTCCCGCGGATATAAGAAATTCCAGCAGACCAGCGATGCGCCTACATTACTGGTTGTCGACAGCCATATCGGATATGGCTCGCCACACAAACAGGACTCTTATGAAGCGCACGGTGAGCCCTTGGGTGAGGAAGAAGTCAAACTGGTCAAGAAGGAATACGGCTGGCCTGAGGATGCGCAGTTCTATGTGCCGGATGGCGTGTATCAAGCCTTTCAAGACGGTGTTGGAAGCCGTGGCGCAAATGAACGGGGCAAATGGCTGAAGCTTTTTGCGGAGTACGGCAAGCAATTCCCGGAATTGGTCGAAGAATTGAAACTGATGCAAAAGTGCCAGCTGCCTAAGGATTGGGATAAGAAGCTCCCAACGTTCCCGGCCGATGCGAAAGGAATGGCCACCCGGGAAAGCTCCGGAAAAGTACTGAATGCACTGGCCGAGGCAGTGCCCTGGGTGGTGGGCGGGTCGGCGGACTTGGCCAAGTCTAATAAGACGAATTTGACGTTTAAAGATGCCGGCGACTTTTTCCCGCGAGAGTATCAGGGGCGCAACATTCATTTCGGTGTACGCGAACATGCCATGGGTGCCGCGGTGAACGGCATGACGCTAACTGGGTTGCTGGCGTTTGGTGCCACATTCTTTAATTTCAGCGACTACATGCGGGCGAGTATTCGACTTGCGGCGTTGATGGAGGTGCCGTCGCTATTTATCTTTACGCATGACTCTATTGGTGTGGGGGAGGATGGACCGACGCACCAACCCGTGGAACAACTCGCTTCTCTGCGCGCGATGCCGAATCTGCTGGTGATTAGACCCGGCGACGCCAACGAAGTAACCGAAGCTTACAAAGTGATTGCGCAACATACCCACGGACCGGCGTGCCTAGTGCTCAGCCGCCAGGCCATGCCAACGTTGGACCGCACCAAGTATGCGCCTGCAGCGGGAGTAGCGAATGGAGCGTACGTCCTTTTGGACGCAGAGGGAGGAAAGCCGGACGTCATCCTGATGGCCAGCGGAAGTGAAGTGCAACACTGCGTAGCGGCGGCGGAAACATTAAAAGCAGAGGGGATCAAGACACGCATCGTGAGCATGCCTTCCTGGGGGCTGTTCGAACTACAGGATGCGAAATACAGGGAAAGCGTTCTGCCGGCAAGCGTGACGGCACGCGTCTCGATTGAGATGGCGGCTACGTTAGGCTGGGATCGGTACGTGGGGCCGAAGGGCAAAATCATCGGAATGCACAGCTTTGGATCCTCGGCGCCGCTCAAGGACCTGTTGAAGAAATTTGGCTTTGGACCGGAGCAGGTAGTGGCTGCTGCAAAAGAAGTGCTGGGAAAGTGAAGCGCTCATGAAAATTGTAATCGGGTCGGATCATGCGGGATTTCGATTGAAGAATGCTATGGGTGATTTACTACGTTCACTGAAGCAAGAGGTGCTGGATGTGGGCGCATTCAACGAAAATCCATCGGACTATCCAGATTTCGCCGAGGCAGTGGGACAAGCAGTGCTCGAAGGTCGCGCGGAACGCGGCGTGCTGATTTGCGGAAGCGGCGTGGGTGCCAGCGTCGCAGCGAACAAGTTGATAGGGATACGGGCAGGCATGTGTCACGACACGTATTCCGCACATCAAGGAGTGGAGCACGACAATATAAATGTGCTGGTGCTGGGTTCACGCGTTATTGGGGAAAAGCTGGCAGAGGACCTGGTGAAAGCGTTCCTGGGCGCGAAGTTCACCAATGAGGAACGCCACGTGCGGCGGCTGGCGAAAGTCCATGCGATTGAGCTAAGAATGTTAAAAAGCTGAAATGTGAATTTGGGCTGTTTCACCCCGGGCGTACAATTGAGATTCCGCCCTCAGTAAGCAAAGGAGAAGTGTCATGACCACCTCAGTAACCATTCCGAATGTAGCCGGCAAAAATCCCCTGAAGGGTCTTTTGGATTACGGGCAATCGCCCTGGATGGATTACATTCGCCGAGACCTGCTGACCGGCGGCGGTCTGAAGAAGATGATTGATGAAGATGGATTGCGCGGGCAGACCTCCAATCCCACGATTTTCGAAAAGGCCATAACGGGAAGCGACCTATATAAGGACATTCTGGAATCGCCGGACGCGAAGAAGTTGGATGCCAAGGGCATCTACGAAAAGGTTGCGATTGGCGATGTGCAGGATGCTTGCGACATCTTTAAGCCGGTATACCAGGAAACGAAGCGGCGCGATGGCTATGTGAGCCTGGAAGTGTCGCCTTATCTGGGAAACGATACACAGGGGACGTTGGAAGAAGCGCGGCGGCTATGGAAGGCCGTAGGACGCGAGAATCTGATGGTGAAAGTTCCTGCGACTCCAGAGGGCATTCCTGCGATTCGGCAATTGCTGGAAGAGGGAGTCAACATCAACATAACCCTGCTGTTCGCGCAATCTGCCTACGAAAAGGTTGCCGAAGCGTATCTTGCGGCGCTGGAAGCGCGTGCGGCGAAGGGACAAGATGTCAGTCACATCGCCAGCGTTGCGAGTTTCTTTGTCAGCCGAATCGATACGCTGATCGATTCCATGATTGAAGAGAAGGTAAAGAGCGCGACCGTCGAAAATCGTGCCCTGCTAGAGAGTATTGAAGGTAAAGTGGCGATTGCTAACGCGAAGCTCACCTACAAGAAGTACCAGGAACTGTTCAGCGGAGCGCGCTGGAAGGCGCTTGCCGACAAGGGCGCACAGACGCAGCGATTGCTATGGGCCAGCACGAGCACGAAGAACAAGAAGTATCGCGACGTTTTGTACGTCGAAGAGTTGATCGGCAAGGATACGGTGGATACGATTCCGCCGGCGACATTTGATGCGTTTCGTGATCACGGGAAACTGCGCAACAGCTTGACCGAAGATGTTCCGGGCGCGGCGAAGACCATGGAGAACCTGCAGAAGGCGGGCATCTCCATGAAAGAAGTGACGGAAAAGCTGGTAGTAGACGGCGTTAAGCTTTTCGCGGACGCGTTTACGCAGTTGCTGGCAGCTACGGGCAAGAGTGCCGGAGTACGCGCGTGAGTCTGAACAAGCTTTCGTATAAGCTTCCGGCTGATTTGGCGGCGGGGGTAAAAGCGTCGCTGGAGGATTGGAAGAAGAACGACAAGGTTGCACGATTGTGGAGAAAAGATGCTTCGCTGTGGACCAATCAGGATGAAGGCCAATGGCTGGGATGGCTTACCGTTACTGAGGAGCAACTGAAAAGTGTTGGCGAGCTAAAAAAGCTGGCGGAAGAGATAAAGAAAGCAAAGTTTAAGCACGCGGTGTTGTTGGGCATGGGCGGATCGAGCCTGTGTCCGGAAGTATTGCGACTGACCTTCGGCAAGATTGCCGGCTTTCCGGAAATGCACGTATTGGACTCCACCGATCCGGCACAGATCAAGGCGCTCGAGAAGAAATTAGATCTGCAGAAGACCATTTGCATCGTTTCCAGCAAATCAGGCAGCACGCTGGAACCAAACATCTTCAAGCAATACTTCTTTGAGCGGGTGAAGTCAAAGGTGGGCGAAAAAGAGGTCGGGAACCGCTTTATGGCGGTAACCGATCCGGGGTCTAAAATGCAGCAGGTGGCGGAAGGCGACCATTTTCGGCACATTTTCTTTGGTGTGCCGAGTATTGGGGGGCGCTATTCGGCGCTCTCACACTTTGGCACGGTACCCGCGGCAACAATGGGCCTCAACGTTGAGAAATTCCTGAAGATTACGTCGGAAATGGTGAAGGCCTGCGGCGCGAAATCGCCTGCCGATAAAAATTCTGGCGTGCTTCTGGGAACGATTCTCGGAGTGGCTGCCAATCAGGGCCGCGACAAGATCACTATTGTCACCTCCAAGGGTATTTTCGACTTGGGTGCGTGGCTTGAACAGTTGATTGCCGAATCGACTGGGAAGTTGGGCAAGGGCATCATTCCTGTTGATCGCGAAAAACTGGGGAAACCGGCGGTGTATGGCAAGGATCGAGTCTTCGCGTATTTGCGACTCGCCAATGAATCCAACGCGGGTACCGAGAAGGCTCTCGACGCGCTGGAGAAAGCGGGACATCCAGTCGTACGCGTGGTGCTCGCGGATAAGTACAATCTGGGCCAGGAATTTTTCAGGTGGGAGATCGCGACGGCGGTTGCGGGATCAATCATCGGAATCAACGCGTTTAACCAACCTGATGTGGAAGCCAGCAAAATTGAGACGAAAAAGCTTACCTCGGAATATGAAAGCGCCGGAAAGCTTCCGGACGAAACGCCGTTCTTCGAGGATGGCGGAATCAAGCTGTTTGCCGACGCGAAGAATGCGGTAGCGTTGAAGAATGGTTCGAAGCTGTCGGATGTGCTGCGGACGCATTTAACACGCTTGGGTGCTGGCAACTATTTCGCATTGCTCGCTTATGTAGCGATGAATGACGAACACGCGGAAATTTTGCAGGGCATGCGACACGAAGTTCGTGATTCGAAAAAGGTAGCGACGTGTCTGGGATTTGGCCCACGCTTTCTGCATTCCACCGGACAAGCTTATAAAGGTGGCCCAAATTCAGGCGTGTTCCTGCAGATTACTTGCGATGACGCGGTAGACATCCCGGTACCGGGACAGAAATATACGTTTGGGGTGGTGAAGGCAGCACAAGCTCGTGGAGACTTTGCTGTGCTTGCGGAACGCGGCCGCCGCGCGTTGCGTGTGCACCTGGGGAAAAATGTAAAACGCGATTTGGGGAAAGTGGCGAAGGCAATCCATCAAGCATTGTCGTAGCGAAACTCACACCAACTGAAGTGAAGGAAGAGGAGCAGAGAATGCAACTGGGGATGATAGGTCTCGGCAGGATGGGTGCCAACATGGTTCGCCGCCTGCTAAAGGGCGGACATCAGTGTGTAGCGTACGATCGCAGTGCAGATTCGGTAAAACAGCTTTCCAGCGACGGAGCGACCGGGACAAACTCGTTGGATGATTTTGTGGCGAAATTGCAGAAGCCGAGGGCGATCTGGCTGATGGTTCCCGCCGCGGTTGTGGATGCAACAATCGCGAGCCTCGTGCCCAAACTGGAGAAGGACGACATCCTGATTGATGGCGGCAATTCCTACTACATCGACGACATCCGGCGTGCCAAGGAACTTTCCGCGAAGGGGCTTCACTATGTGGATGTCGGAACGAGCGGCGGCGTTTGGGGATTGGAACGGGGCTATTGCCAGA
>JBAVNY010000727.1:0-4209 GCA_049691535.1 Candidatus Acidiferrum sp. | reverse complement strand
GAACATCACTTCCGCCTGGGCGCTTATTCCCTGAACGTCACCAATCATGGAAATTTCAGCACCGTCTACAACAACGTCGCCTCCCCCAACTATGGCAAGTTCGTAGGCTTTCTCTACCGCCACGAAGGCATGACCCTCGACTTCGTAGACTAACTCCCTACCTCCGCTGCAATCGCCCCCGTTACTGTAACTATGACCTTCAGGCCAGCGGCTTTTTGCCGCGTCAAAAATTCCTCCCTGAAAACTATCGCGACGCGTGAACTTTTTACTAGAACAGCGAGCGCACGGCCGCAGCCTCAATCGTGCTAGCGGGTGGCACACCTTTTTTAACGGCCGGCGATGCCCAGGAGTCTCGGCGAACAATAAATCGCTCAAAAGAAAGTTTTTGATTCGCCTTGACACCAGCTCTACCGAGGAACAGGATCATTTCAAGGTTTCGTTGGCGACAGCGAGACTCCCGCTTCTCAGTCCATTCGTACTTTCTATATAGGACAAGCTCCGTATCGAGCGCCATCAGGGCAGAACCTGTTAGGTTCTTTTTTATTCGCGCGGGGCCCTACCTCCTGTTCGACGTGCAGGTATTCAAACCCAAGACGCCAGCGGTTTAAAGCCAGTTCATTATGCCCGACTCGCCATGTGCGAGCAGGGAACATCGCGTCTTTCAAAAGAGGAGAATCAAATGTCTGAACAAAACAAAACTAATGTCCGTCGTTTATTCGAAGAAGTTTGGAACAAGGGCCATGTGCCGGTAGCAGACGAGCTCTTCGCACCTACTTACATTCACCACGACAGTTCCACGCCCGATGTGGGCCGAGGACCTGAGAGTGAGAAGAAACGTGCGACTCTTTACCGCAATGCCTTCCCCGACATTCGGTTCACGATCGAGGACATCACCGCCGAAGGCGAAACAGTAGTGGCTCGTTGGTCTTGCCGCGGTACCCATAAGGCCGAACTCAACGGGATTGCGCCGACCGGGAAGCAATTCAACATCACCGGTATCAGCATTGCCCGCTTCACCAACGGCAAAATGACAGAGGGTTTTGTCAATTGGGACGCTCTGGGTCTCATGCAGCAGCTCGGCGTTGTTCCTGAGCTCGGCAAAGTCAAGGCAGTCGCCACGTCCTCAAGGTAGCTGTTCCGCTTCGTAAAAAAATCAGAGGTCCGGATCATTCATCTGGTCCTCTGATCCATTTTCGCATCCCTTCGGTCAGACTTCCGTCGTGCCTTGGCTAATCGCGATCTGGGTGGCTGTGCCGATAATTCCAGTAGTGGTGTTGATATTTATGTTTTTGCCGCTCGTACGACAGATAAGACTCGTGGCGTTCGTGCTGGTAGGCCCGGTAAGCGCGGTCCTCGTGGTCATTCCAGTCGTGGTAATCATGGTGCCATGAGTCGTACACACGGACCTGTGCATGCTCATCGTTTGGCGTTGCAGCCGCAACAGCGGAGCCGCTTACCGCGAAGGCCGCCGCCAAGAAAAGTGTTGTTACATATAGATGTGCTCGGTGCATATATTGTCTCCAGGCCGCAATTCTGGGACTCTTCATTTTGAAATTACGGTAGCCTCATTGTGCACATTGCACAGCGGCAAAGCTGCCCTTTAAAACACACTCTCAATCGAGCCTTCACTTAGCTATCTTGGTCTGCGGCATTTCACGTTCAGCTCAGAAAGTCAGCAGCGTGACGCTGCAGAGAATCCCGCTGCAGGCGTTGCTTGAGCGTTAAACTAGGACGTTTGTTAACTCAGCACGCCGGAGCAGACATGGCAGCCTACCTATTTTTAGGACTTGGCATATGGTGCCTCTACTACGCATGGCGCGGCTTTCGTCCACCGGCCGCGCCCACGTCTGAGGCTGGCAAACCAATGCGCAGTACTTCTCGCCCAATCAACTGGGCAGGGCAGCATTGTCTATAAGTTTAGGTTTGCTCTTTCTCTGGGCGCAATACTTGAAGCGGCTTCGGACAAGAAGTTAGTTTCCGCTCCAAATTCGGCGAGTAACGAAGAAGTGCCGCCGAAATCACGGCCGCGGCACTCGGACGATTAACGCGCAATCGGAGTACTTGATCTCGCACGACACCGCTAGGGTCAAGCTCCTGAATGTGTCGTTTGGCCTCTCCTGCGTTATATCCCCTGAGTCATTCGGCGAATCTTCGCCTATTTCTTTTCCTGTTATTTTCTTATCTTGTTTTGTTTAAGCGATGTACGCGAATCTCCGCTTTGGCCCACTACGTGCCCCATATTGGGTATGACTACTCTCTTAGCAAAAGACGGGAAAATGCTTGTAAAGCGCGCGTGTATCTGCGAAGTGGGGGACGAAGTTAAGGAAGTCGCGGGCCGGATCGCGTTGCTGACAAAACGTTTCGCTGCCCAGCGCTTCAGCGAGAAACTTCAGTACCGTTGGGATGTCGCCTATCTGCAGACTCGCTGCCTCGAATTCAAGCGTCGCGTGGATGAACTTGAAGGCGCGGATGACTTGCACTTAGAGCAAAGTCACCTAGCGGTGGAAACGGAACGCGTCGTTTTTATGAGCGCTTTGGACAAACTGTTGAGCGAACTCCCTGCAGATTGTGAAGGCTAAAACGATCAACGGGCAATAAAAGTATGACTCCAACGTTTGACATTTTTTGCGTTTCTATCAACGAGGAATTGATTTGGATGGAGGCCGCTTCAACGCTAGATGGAGCCATGTCGCGGGTTCAACAAATTGGTTCGCTCAAGCCGGGTCAGTATCACATTCACAGCCAAAAAGCTGGCATTCAAGTCAGCTTACGAGTCGCTGCTTCAGAAGTCGTCAACGCAAAAGTGCATTTGCGTTCTGACCATCTCACGGTACGGCCCAAACCCTAAAGTGTGATTTTCATGTACGGGAGCCAGGTTTTCAGGGCGATCACGGTTCGTTCGACGCTTGTCGACTCGCGAGTAAAATGAGGCGGGTGGCCCAGGCTACATTCCGATTCACTAAGTAAAACGCGCCCACGAGGAACTCTTCGCCTATCTTACACTCGATCCTACACGGAGGCTGCCCCAGTTTCGCCCTTTTGAACCTGGGTCTTGGGTGCTTCCGTTCCTTCGGATCTATATTCTCTTCGTGCTCTTACTGTTCTAAATCCACCCTCACCAACCCCGCCGTTCCAAAATATATACCCCACCAGCTGAAACCCCATCTCGTCGCGCACTTTTCCCAATTCTCTCGCGAAGACATCCCGTGCCCGCACCGTCTGCAGCAACGGCAATCGTTGGTAGCAACTGAACGTGATGAAGTGCAGATCGCCCCGCCCATAACAACGCTTCAGCCCCGTCGGCATTCCGATACAAACTTTCCAGAAGACCAACCCAAGACCCGGGTTCTTCACCACGAACCCGGGGCACCCTCCTCCTTTCTCTAGTCTTTTCTCGCCAGTACGGCAGTGATATCCTCCCCGCGCCGTCATGCCAGCAAACCCAATCCAGGCCACCCGCCGTCAAAAGTTTCTCCGAAACACAATCTTGACGCGTGAACTTTTTGATAGAACCAACAGCGGGCAGACGGCCGCAGCCGCAAACGTGCCGCATTCGATGCCACCACCCGGCAGTAGTTATTGAGTTGGGATCAGGAATTACTGAATTCGATGAAGTATCCGCAGCTTATCGTTTCAAGGAACGGGCCATGTCGAAGTCCTGTTGCGGCCTCCCGGTTCTTTTCGTCCTCCAGGAAACTTAGATTCATAAAGCGCATCGTCGGCGGATTTTGCCAATACTTTCGAGACTTTTGTTTTCTATGCGGTCTTTACTTCCCCTACATACAGGCCATTCTCCTGTAACCCCTGCATTTCCCTCACTTACGTTAAAACATGGGGGGTGGGGTGCCTGCTCCCACCCATTCAGGTCCAACCCGGGACGCATTTCATCCGCTCAACGTCATTCCGGCGGCTCATTTTGGTAACTAATACGTTATATAACCATTTTTGGCCGGCATGCCGACATTCCGCTAGCGGTGTTCTTCGATTTCCACTGCTTCCGTTCCCCTCCCGCACGATTCGTCGTCCGAGCGCCGGTGCTGTTACTCTGGATGAGCAAATATTATTGATTTCCAGCGCGAGACTCTACTTTGCCACCGATTATCAGTGCACAAAAATTAGCCAAACGTTTTGGCGCCGACCCGCTCTTCCGCGAAATCTCCTTTACCGTTTCCGAAGGCGATCGCATCGGCATCGTCGGCCCCAACGGCT
>JBAVNY010000726.1:0-1660 GCA_049691535.1 Candidatus Acidiferrum sp. | reverse complement strand
GCCCAGTTCGCAAGAAGGCTTAGACTACTGGTTGTTTTTGAAGGCGACGACTACCGTCTGCGAAAAATGCAGTCGACCTCCACGAGCGACACCGTGTCAGTCTGATCGTAATTTGTGGGCATAATATTGCTGATCTCGAAGCCTAGATCGCTCATATAAGCAACAGCCTCATGAAACTTCCAGGTTCCTTCATAAAGGTGGATGATGGGGAGTTCCATCTGGACGCCGAGAAAGCTGGATAGGCACACCGGCGCCCCCAAGAGAACTTGCTGCTCGTAGCCTTGGGTGTCGATCTTCAGAAATGCCGCTTTGCTCCTTGGTAGTTCTGCGAAGACGTCATCCAGTCGCGCGATCCGTACCGACTCGCTCCGCACCACTTGAGCTTCGGAGTCGAACGCTGTAGCCGCGGGCAGTTGCGGGAGAATCGAACTGAATACCGGCGCCTGGCTGATATTGATCTTGGCAACTCCCTCATTATCTCCAAGGGCCATGTTAAAAGCCTTCCATCGCGCGTCCTTGTTAGCGAGAGTGGAGAGTTCTTCATAAGCTGCAGCAATAGGTTCAAAGGACACAATCCAGCCCGCATAGGCATTCTTCCTAAGGCTTTCCCCGTACTGGCCAACGTTCGCCCCGACGTCAATAACGAGGTCGATGTTTCGCGACCGAAGAAAATCAATCGGCCGCTTATAGAGCCGCTCATAGAAATGCGGACCCGTTCGCCGGATATCGTATCCAAGATTTACGGCCAAGGATTTTGCCGCCTCGCGGATATTCATTTTGTTTCTCCTGCGAAGGCCCAAATAGCATTTTGTGAGCCCGCCACAGCCTCAGCTGAGGAATTATTGATTCAGTTGAGTGGTCGCCCACATTCATTTCCATCTTCTCGCGTGAATCCATGTGGTTAAAACTCTAAGGTTTCACTTTTGTACAGATGTCTTGACTGACGGAGACCGCCTCACTCGGTTGGTCAGATTGCTGAGGAAAACGCGCGCTCGATTGATCTGCGCCAGAGTGAGCGAGCGCCAATCCTCGGAAATCGAATAGCCAAGAAAGAAAGACATCGCTCCCATGAACACGGCAACCGGGAAGGTTATGGCCGGGTTGGAGCCGAGGACGCGAGCCACGATTAGGCTGGCGGCCAACAGCGCGGGTGGGGGCAGCAAGCGGAGAAAATCTCCTCTTTTCATTCCGGCAAGCCAGAGAATCACAATCGTTTCCACCCCGCATCGCACGGTCCAAGCGGCTGCCGCACCGACGATCCCGAATGTGGTCGTCAAAATCCAGAAGATTGCGATACACGGCAGAGCGTCGATTATCGCCACTTTGCCGGTCAGATCGGCTCTTCCTTGACTTTGCAGGAGAGTGAAGCCGACCAGGGAAAGCGCTGCCATCCACATGCCGGGGAAGAGCAATTGAGCCACAGGCGCCGCGGGTGCCGCAAAGTCAGCGCCGATCCAATATCGGAAGAAGGTGTGAGAAAGGATGATCGCCGGTGCGCAAATGGCGCCGAAGCCGAAGGCCATCATTGAGAGAGCGCGCGTTCCGAGCGCGTGAGCCGCATCGCCGGAGAGACTAGACAAACGGGGAAACAAGGTCCGCCCGAACGCTGTTGGGATAGCGGCGCTCCTTTGGACCAGGCTCATCGGCACTGAGTAGTGAG
>JBAVNY010000725.1:0-1583 GCA_049691535.1 Candidatus Acidiferrum sp. | reverse complement strand
TCGTCTTCGATAAAATTACCGTCACCGGCACAGAAAATATCCTGATGGCCGCCACACTCGCCAACGGTGAAACCATCCTCGAAAATTGTGCCCGCGAACCAGAAATTACCGACCTCATCCATCTTCTCCGCAAAATGGGCGCCGACATTCAAGGCGACGAAACTTCTACACTCCGCGTCCGTGGCGTACCCAAACTCCACGGCGCAACCCATACCGTGATTCCCGATCGCATCGAAGCCGGCACCTTCCTCGTCGCAGGCGCCATCACCAACGGCGATCTCACCATCACCGACTGTGCCCCTGCACACCTGGGCGCCATCATCGACAAACTAGAAAAAGCCGGAGTTCCCATCCGGGCGATCGACTCCACCACGCTTCACGTCTGTGGTTCCAAAAAACTACTCGCCTCCGACGTGACCACCGAGGAATATCCCGGCTTCGCCACCGATATGCAGGCCCAATACATGGCCCTCGCCACCCAAGCCGAAGGCACCTCCATCGTCACCGAAACTATTTTCGAAAATCGTTTCCTTCACGCCAGCGAAATGATCCGCATGGGCGCCAATATTTCCATCGACGCTCGCCGCGCCGTCGTCCGCGGGCCTGCCAAGCTCTCTGGCACCACCGTCCAAGCTTCCGATCTGCGTGCCAGTGCCGGCCTGGTCCTGGCTGGACTCGTAGCTTCCGGCGAAACCATCATCGAGCGCGTTTATCACATCGACCGCGGCTATGAAGGTATCGTCGAGAAACTACGGGCTTTAGGCGCTGATATCGAACGTCTGCACACTCCCGCGGTTTGAAAATTTCATACGCATCGGCTCCAAATCCCTGCAACTCTGTTACAATCCCAAAACTGCAATTCCGTCCATGACACTTGCAGTGATCAGTATCTGGGATTAGGGAGGGACGATCATGCGGAACAGTAAATTACTAGCCGACATTGACTGCGCCATCGCCGAGAAAAACCTTCTCAAGCACCCTTTTTATCAGGATTGGCAGATGGGCAAGCTCAGCCGCGAATCGCTGCAGCTCTACGCCGCTCAGTATTATCGCCACGTCGAAGCCTTTCCAAAACATTTGCGTGTCTTGGCCGCGCGCACCGAAGGCCCCATCCGCGAAATCGTTTTGGAAAATCTTGCTGAAGAAGAAAATCCTGCGCGCCCGCACCCCAAACTGTGGCGCGATTTCGCCGCGACTTTAGGCGTGAGCGAAGATGACATCACCTGCTGCCCCTCCCTGCCTGGCACCCAAGCTGTTGTAGCGACCTTCCGCGAAATTGTCGGCGACCGTTCGGTGGCAGAAGCAGTTGCGGCACTCTACGCCTACGAAGCGCAGGTACCGGAAATTGCCACCACCAAGATTGATGGACTGAAGAAGTTCTACGGCGTCACCGAACCCAAGGGCCTCGCCTATTTCGCAGTCCACGAAGAAGCCGATAAGGCCCACCGCGAAGCCTGGCGCGGTTGGCTCGAGAATCACTCCGAAGGTAGCGAAGAAGAAATCCTAGCCACTACCAACGACGCACTAGACGCCCTCTGGGGCGCCCTGGACGCCGTCCACATGGCTCACGTCTAACAGATACA
>JBAVNY010000724.1:0-8901 GCA_049691535.1 Candidatus Acidiferrum sp. | reverse complement strand
AGCAAAAATAGTATTTGAACTGTGGGTCGGCCTTGGTGAGCATGGGAATGCTCGCTCCCGCCGAGAAAAATTTCTCGCCCGCGCCGCGAATCACGATTACGTGCACCGCTTCGTCCATGCGCGACTTCAAGATTGCCGCATCAATCTGAAGCATCATTTCGTAGGTGTAGGTATTGGCCGGCGCGTCGTCCAATTCGAAAATAGCAATGCCGTCCTCAACTCGATATTTCACCAACTCCTTCGCAGGTACGCTCGTCGTCGTTGCCATTTCTACCCTCCCAGACACTGCATTTGAGTTTTTGTGATTTCTGTAGCTCAGGTCTCCGCGCTGATCACCGGCGTCGCCGTCAAGTCGAGAGCATCTTTACCCTCGCTTGCTCGCGGCAGCACGCCATACAAAAACAGGCCGACAATCGCTTCGGTTAGTTCCGTCACATCAGGATCGACCTTGACGTTATGCCATTTATAGACCCAGTTCATCATGCCAAAGAGACTCAATACCGCCAGCCGGGGGTTCACGCCTGGTGCCAGACCGTCAGCCGCCAAAGCGTCGAAAATCTCGCGTGCTAGCGCATAGTAGCGGCGCTTAATGGCCGCCACCTTCTCGTAGTAAGGCTCTTCCAGTGCTTCATCTTCGTGCGAGAGCACCTTCATCTCATGCGGATGCGACAGAAAATACTCGATGTGATTTTGCACCAGCACCCGAAGACGGGCGACCGGCTCGTGGACTCCGTTCAAACGGACCCGCACCGAATCCAGTACCCGAGAAAATGTCGCATTTTGTATGAGATAGAGCAGCTCTTGCTTGCTGTCGAAGTAGTAGTACAGGCCTGCCAACGACACGCCGGACGCCCGGCTGATATCCCGAATCGACGCACCCTCAAAGCCGCGTTCTGCGAAAATCTGTGCCGCATGCCGGAGGATATGCTCCAGCTTAGCCTCAGAATCGCGGGGAGTGGGTAGCGAGGTAGACATAAGTCTTCTCGAACGTTCGTTCGAAAAAACTCTATGCCTCCGCCCTAAAAGTGTCAAGGCCAGAGTGATTGAAGCAAGTGCTTCAACAATTTCTGGCCTTGAGAACTCCTATCTACAGTCTCGATCAGTCTTTATATGGCAAGTAGCGCCACAGATCGTTCAGGTAGCCGTTCCCAGTTGTGCTGGTGGAATCGTAGCCTTCGCCGCCGAAGAGCCACAGTTGACCACGACCATCCACCCAGGATGTTGCATTGCTGCGGCCACCAGGAGTCCAAACGTAGTAAGTGAGGTAGGGACGGGTCAAAGCACCATACTGCCCGTTCGGGCTGCCCGTATTCGAGCCCTTCACCCAAGTCCAAGTGCCGGGCTGGGTTGGTGTCGTATTCGGAGTGTAGACCCAGAAGTCGTTCAGTGCACCGTTACCATTGGTTGCGCTGGCATCCAGACCCCATCCACCAAAGAGCCAGAAATTCCCGCCGTTATCAACCCAAGCCGAAGCTCCCCAACGAGAACCCGGGAAGGTTCCGCTGGCACCGGTCGAAAGGCCGACGGTCCCGGCTGCACCGGTAGTGTTCAAGGGACCTACGAAAGGTAGCGACCCATAGACGCCAGTCTGATTGGCAACGGGGTTGCCCATCACGAACGTCCACTGATTTCCAGCAATGTTGTAGACCCAGAGATCGTTAAGAATGCCGTTTGGAGTGCCAGTCGAATCGAGGCCTTCCCCGCCAAACAGCCATAGATTGCCGCTAGCATCGGCCCAGCCGACGGCTTCCTGACGTCCTCCGGGAACTGCTGGCGCACTGTAGGCTCCATTCTGGTTGGCCTTGTTGGTGTTGCCACCAGAGACGAAGGTCCACTTGTGAGTGGTGGTGTTGTACTCCCACAGGTCGTTAAGATATCCAAGGACCGGCGTAACTTGACCATCGTAACCGTAGCCACCGAATAACCAGAGATTGCCGGAAGCGTCGGTCCAAGTGAGCGGATTGGTGCGGGAGCCTGGAAATAGCGTTCCGGATGTGTAGCTCCCGGGCTGGTCGACTGAATTACCGATTGTCCCTTCGAGGGTCCATGTCCCCTCCTTGATCGTGTAGGTAGAGGGGTTCAACGCGGAGTGGTTATACATCCAAAGGTCACATAGGAAGTTGTTGCCATCGGATCCGCCGAACAGCCAGAAATTCCCAGAAGCGTCGGTCCAGGCTGCCGCACCCAGCCGTGCAAATGGTGTCGTCCCATATCCTCCAAAACCCTCATTCTGTCCATTTTGGACGATCAGTGCTCCGACTGTGGTGGGTTGGCCGTTGACCGTGATCGCAGTGGGATCATAGCCGCCAACCAACTGCCATTGGCAGAAGTCACCCCAGGACATGTCGCATACCCAGAGGTCGTTCAGAGCGGAATTCAGCGTGTCCGGAGCCGGGTTGCCCGCCAATTCCCAGCCATTGCCGCCGAACAGGAACAGACTCCCGGAACTGTCGACCCAACCCGCAGCTCCATATCGTGCTCCTGGCGTGTTAGAGAATGGATTTGGAATGGTTGTAGGAGCGGTCCCAGGAAAAGAACCGTATTGCGGCGCAACCGGCACCGCTGTTCCGGCCGTTTTCGTTCCGTCGATCCAGGTCCAGTCGCTGTGCGCGCAATCGATCACGATGTTGTTGATGCTTGCAGTCACCACACCCTTGTAGTTCCACAGAGTGCATCCCTGACTTTGTGTGCTGGGCCCGTGAAACACTGAGATCTCGTATTGGTCGTTCAGTGCTTCCGGAGTAGCAAACGTGAACGGACCATTCTGTGGAACGACCAGCGTATTGCCCAAGACGTTTTGTAGAATGAAGCTGCCGTCGGTCAGTGGGCCGTTATTCGGCAAGATGCCTTGGAGCCCAACTACCGTTCCGCCAACACTGAATGTTACGGCTGGGCAAGTAATCGACACAGTAGTCACATTCGCGGTGGCGCTACCGGTGCCAGTGCCCGGACTGACTACGCAGGTCTGCCCGGGGTTAGTGGGCTGCGCGAAGATGGTCACGTTATAGGTAGTTCCCGTCGGAACCAGACTCTTGAAGGCGAAGGCTTGATTGCCATTGGCCGCCGCAATGGGAAGCTGCTCGAGAATGTTGCCATCAGAATCTTGCAACACCAGTCCGCTCCCAGTCACACCAGTAACAGTCCCGCCGATGGTGTAGCTCAGCACGCACGAAACCGCCACGTTGGTGACGTTCGCGGAAGCCGTGCCGCTACCGCTGGCGACCGTGCAGATCTGGTTCGGTGTTGTGGGCTGAGTGAGAACCGTGACGGCGTAAGCGTCCGTTGGGCCGGTTACTGACGTCTTGAAGGTGAAGGGTCCGTTGGCGGTCAGGGTGAGGCTATCTCCGCCGTTATCCTGCAAAATCACGCTGGAGTTAGCTGCCAAGCCGGTAATGTTGCCGCCAATCGTAGCACTCACCGCGTTGGTGGTGCACGCCACCGTCACCGAGGTGACGTTTGCCAAAGCCGTGCCCGTTCCGCTGGTCACAGTGCAAGTCTGTGCCGGATTGCTGGGCTGCGTCAGAACGGTAACCTTGTACGCGCCGCCGCTGGCTACCGAGGTCACAAACGTAAATTTCGTCGCGGCTGCGATCACCGGCAAATTGTCGCCGGCGTTATCCTGCAAGACCAATCCCGTGCCGGTGAGCCCGCTAACCGTCCCACCGATGGTGAACGAGCCGGTGCCCCCGGTGCCTCCACTGGTGGTGGTGCCACCCTTCACGCCGCTACAAGCCGACATAAAAATTGCCAGACACGCGATGCTGGCGAGAGACAAAAACTTCGGGCTGGGCTTCATGATCTTTCAGCTCCTTTACTGCTTAAGGCATGGCTCTGGCAGGAATGTTGTGCAGTCGCGAGCAACCTATCCCCGTCCGCCGTTGCGCTCGCCGGTTGAAGTTGCGCTGGCATTCTTGCCTGCGCGAATTCGTCCTCAGATCCGGCAGCATTCGGAATCGCTGTTTTGAGAATAGGGAAAAACTGTAGAAGCTAGTACTAGAATCTATAGGACCTGTGTTTACTTGTGTACGATATTCTTGAGAAACACGAGGATTTCGAGGCTTTTAGAAATGCCCTAAGAGTTATCGCCTCGAGCTGCCAGAGCCCACCTAACGGCCGCGATCGCAGCTCGTCGATCAGGCCATCGAGTTGAAGAATGGCAATTCGCGCCCCAGTCCTTGTTCCTTTGCCATGCCGTATACCTTAATCGCCACCGCCAGATCCCAAGAGGCTATCCCGTTCGATTTGAATAGTGTGGTCTGCGAATCGCTGGTTCGCCCCGGGACTTTGCCCGCCACCAACTCGGCGAGTTCGTGTACCTGTTGCCATTTTTGCGGCTCTCGCTCGAACGGAATGATCAGATCGCCGGCCTCTTGTCTCGACTGTGCCAGCGAATCCACGAAGATAAGGTTTGCTCTGCCAATGGCCGCATCGTCCAGTTCCCGCTTGTGCGCGTGATTGGCTCCAATCGCATTGATGTGCACCCCGGGCAGCAAATCTGCTCCATGCAGCACCGGGTGCGCCGAAGTGGTTGCCGTCGAAATCACTTCCGCGCTGCCAACCGCCGCTGCGGCTGAATCCATCGGGTAGACCAAAATGCCAAGACGCTCCGACATTTCGTCACAAAACCTGTTCCGCCGTTGCGGATCGCGTCCGTACACATAGGCGGACTCGAGCAGCCGAACCGTATTGATTGCCTCCAACTGTGTCTTAGCCTGGCCACCTGTACCCAATATTCCCGCCACTCGCGCCGTTTTCTTCGCCAGATATTTCGTGGCCACGCCACTCGCGGCCCCTGTGCGCTGCTGCCCCATGTAATCGGCTTCAATTAGCGCAACCAGATTCCCGGTCGCAATCTCGTATAGCGGCACCAGGAAGCAAAGCTTCCCCTTCACGTACGTGTACTGCTTCATCCCCACATAGCCAGCACCCGTATCCATTGCCGCCATGTAGTGAAAGAATCCTCCACCAGGCAATTCGAAACGCCGCCGCGGATGAACCACCACGCTACCTTCCGCCTGCTTACGCGAAACTTCCTCCACCGTCGCAACCGCCATTGGCATGGTCAGCAACTGCCGTACTTCGGCTTCATTTATGTGCAAGGTCATAGGTGACCACCAATCGACAGCAGTTCTTTCTAAAGCAGGGTTTTACTCACCCAAACGAAATCACTTCCACTCTCAACAGGTAACGAGCAGCTCTGATCAGCGCTTCCCTTTTTTCGCAGTGTGTTGCCCAGCGACTAGCGCAGTCCGATCATCGCGGATGCGACGAACGACAGTTTGGATCAGTCGATAAACTCTCTCGTCCTTGGCATCGTCCATCATATGAAATCGAAATTCGGGCTCACCTTTCGCACTCTTACCTACTCGAATTGGCAGCGCCCCGCAAAGATCATTTTCAATGAACGCCGTTTCGTACCGCAACTTCTTCGGATTCCACGTAAAAACGCGCTGCGTCGTGAAATCGCAAGCTTGTCCTTCGGGTCCGCGCGTGCCCACCACCAGATATTGCGGATGTTCGCCCGAGGGATCACTCACGCGGTTCAACTCGAACCACGCGATAGGGCGAATATTCGCAGCACTCGTCCCCTCGCGCACCGGATCCGGCACATCCAAAGAAATAAACCGCGACACTACCCATCCCGCAATGGGAATCGACTGATCCCCCGGCTGCGTGGTGTTCATCACCGCCGAATTTCGCACCGTGCCGTCCCCAGGCGGTCGCGAAGCAATTCCCCGAACCAAAAACCAATCTTCCTTTTTGCTCTCCGCCGGAGCCGCCGCGGATTCTTTTTCATCCGTAACCTGAACCCAGTCCGCGGTCGTGCGCGCCAGAATCTCCACCGGCGTTCCTCGATTGAATTGATACAGACGCGCCTCTTTGCGTCCGGGCTGCACGCGCAAATTGGCAGGAACCTTCGTCCTCCCGCGCGCCTGCACCGTCATTGTCTTAGCCTGCTCTAACAGCTTGGCGCTACGCTGCCACAAATCCGGATCCATCAGGTAACGCCCATCGATCCAGCCCACTACTCCATTGGTCGTCCGAACTTTTACGTTGTCATTCCGCTTCGCCAGCACGTCGACATGATCGCCATACAGAAGCACACCAATTTCCTCGCGGACCTGTGCCGCGCTACTCCACATCGTCACGCTTCTTTCGCTGATATACGCTTCCCCGATGAATTCGTGCTTGGGCCGGAAAAACCATGCCAGTAACGCCACCAAGCACAGCAGTGGCACTGCGATCAGAAGCTTTCGCTTCATGCTCCGCCGTCTCCAAAGGTGGCGCCCACGGCGCGCGCGGCGTGCACGATTTCACTGCTCGGATCGATGTACTTCATCTTTTCTAGAGCCTCATCCAAAGACACGTTCTCCATTTTGCCAGCTTTCAGGCACACCATGCGGCCGAATTGCTGCTTAGCGACCAAGTCGGTAGCAGCTACGCCAAACCGCGTACCCAAAATCCGGTCGAAGGGCGTCGGCGAACCTCCGCGCTGCACGTGGCCCAGCACCGTCACTCGAATCTCTTTGTGCAGCATCTCGCGCAGCGTGAACGCAATCGTATTCGCCACATTCCCCGGCCCTGCGGGTGGCACCGGTTTCCCATTGGGATCGACCGCAGGCAACTTCACTCCTTCCGCCACCACAATCAGGCTAAATCGCTTCCCACGCAGTTCTCGCGCACGAATCGCGTCAGAAACACACTCAAACTTAAACGGAATTTCCGGCACCAGAATAATGTGCGCGCCCCCCGCGATTCCCGCATGCAGCGCAATCCACCCAGCGTCCCGTCCCATCACTTCGATCAGCATCACGCGGTGATGACTCTCCGCCGTCGTGTGCAGCCGATCCACCGACTCCGTCGCCACCACCAATGCCGTATCAAATCCAAACGTCACTTCCGTGGCGTCCAGGTCGTTGTCAATAGTCTTCGGCACTCCCACGATGTTCACGCCTTTACGCCAGAAATCCCGCGCGATGTGCTGCGTGCCATCTCCGCCAATCACAATAATTGCGTCAATCCCCAACCGCCGTGCATTCTCCATGCACAACGAAGAGTAGTCGTGCACCACTTCCTTGCCATCTTCTGTCGCCACATAGGCAAACGGATTGCCTCGATTCGTGGTCCCCAAAATCGTTCCGCCGCGCGGCAGAATTCCGCTCACGCTATCTTCGGTCATTTCTTTTGCGCCCTCAGGCCAGATCAGCCCGTCGAATCCGTTGCGGATTCCGATAACGCGCATCCCGTGTTCATAAATCGCCGACCGTACGATGGCGCGGATCACCGGGTTCAATCCGGGCGCATCGCCACCACCATTCACGATGCCTATTGTCCGTATGGGTTTCATGTGTCCTCGATACAAGCCATCAAATTGTACCTGAAGAGACTGGGCACCCACCGTGACTAACCTCACTCCAATTTCTTTGGAATCACGCCTCACCACGGGTATTGTGTCTACAACGAGGAGGACACCAGTGAAATTCCTGAATCGGCTCCAGCCCATGGGATTACTGGCACTGCGCGTAGCGCTAGCGATTGTCTTTGTCTATCACGGCTATCCCAAATTGGTTCATTCCAATCCCGAAATGCAACAATTCTTCATCGAGCACGGACTTCCTGGCTATTTCGTAGCCGTTGCGGGAGTTCTGGAGACCTTTGGTGGTCTTCTTTTTCTGATCGGCCTATTCACGCGGCCAGTCGCATTGTTACTAGCCGCAGAAATGGTAGTTGCAATTTGGAAGGTGAAAGGCGTCCACGGCGCCCTGGTTGTCCGCGACTTTGAATTTGAGATGACTCTCTGCGCCGCCTGCATCGCCTTAGCCACCGTTGGCGCGGGACTCGCCTCTATCGACGGCGCCGTGCTCCGCGAAGGCGGACGAAAACGCCGCACTACCGACTGAAGCTGGGACACGAATCGAGCTGTAGCGCCGGCGGCCAGCCGGCAACACGCAGCATTAGTGTCCAAAGTCGGGTTTCAGACGTGTGCAGTAGGAGAAGTCGCCGAAACCGAATACGCCGGCACCGCGGGCGCAACAGGCAACGCAATCCACAAAATTATATAAATCAGCAGTCCTGTTCCGCCGAAGAAAATCGCCAGCAGCCACACCACGCGAACGATCGTTGGGTCCAGATCGAAGTAGTCCGCTAATCCCCCGCAAACGCCGGCAATCTTCTTGTCGGTGCTGGAACGCATCAAGCGTTTCGGCGGAGGGGCCACGGGCGCCGTAGCTCCGGGCACGCCGCCTACCAGGGTTTGCTGCGCGCCGCAGTTGTAGCAAAACTTCGAGCCGTCCGCGATTTCCTTCTGACAATTGGGGCAAAACATCGGGTCCTCCCGCAAAGCTACGCCAACGCGATTCTAAACTGATGTACGCGCAAAGGAGAAGAAAAGTTTCCTCTTCTAAGCATTCGGGCTAGTACTCCAGGAGTTGCTTGACCGCCGCTGTGATATGGCTGGTTTGCGGCAGAATCACATCTTCCAATGTAGGCTGGTAGGCGCAAAATGTGTCCATGGCCGCGACCCGTTTAACCGGCGCATCCAACTCTTCAAACAGCTCTTCCGCGATGCGCGCTGCAATCTCCGCTCCGTAGCCCCAACTCAGCATGTCTTCATACGCCACGATCACCCGATGCGTCTTCCGCACCGTGGCCGCAATCGCTTCCCAATCGTACGGCGATAACGAGCGCAAATCGATGATCTCCACCGAAATGCCTTCGCGCTCCAACGCTGCCGCCGCCACTTCCGCCCGATGCACCAGCGCGCCATACGTGATGATGCTGACTTGCGAGCCTTCCTTCACTACCCGCGCCTTGCCAAACGGAATCGTGAAATCCGGTCCCGGATATTCAGATCGGTTGTAAGGCTGACGATACAGATGCTTATGCTCGAGAAACATCACC
>JBAVNY010000723.1:0-2913 GCA_049691535.1 Candidatus Acidiferrum sp. | reverse complement strand
GTCGCTGCGCTTCCGGGTTCTGCAGTCATGCCTGTTAGTTTAGGTCCAAGAACTTCTCAATCCAACAAACAATTTCCATTTGATGTTGATGATTATGTTGCTGCGGCCAATAAAAATGGCCATCCAGCTCGGCTAGATGGCCAGGGAAGCAATATTAAATTTTAATTCGCGCCTACCGCCGCCTGAATTTCCGACTCGTCGATGTCGAAATTCGCGTACACATGCTGCACGTCGTCGTGCTCTTCCAACGCTTCCACCAATCGCAGCATTTGCGTCGCCTGTTGGCCGGTCAGCTTGATGTAATTCTGCGGCACCATTCCCACTTCCGCCGAAGCTGGCGTAATCCCTGCCTTCGTCAGCGCTTCTTTCACCGCTTCCAGCGATTCCGCGGGCGTCACCACATACCAACTCGATCCATCGTCCTTCAAATCTTCTGCGCCGGCTTCCAGCACCAGGTCCAACAATTTCTCTTCCGAAGCTGCTTCCTTAGGAATGCTGATCTCGCCCTTGCGATGAAACATCCATCCCACCGCTCCCGCTTCGGCCATGTTGCCGCCGTTCTTGCTCATCAAATGCCGAAACTCTCCCACAATCCGGTTGCGGTTCGTAGTAACCACCTGGATCAACAAGCCCACGCCGCCGGGACCATAGCCTTCGAACGTCGCCTCTTCGTACTGTTCGCCTTCCAGTTGTCCGGTGCCGCGCAAAATCGCCCGCTCAATATTGTCGTTGGGCATGTTCTCGTTTTTGCCCGCCAAAATCGCGGTTCTCAAACGCGGATTGGAGTTGGGGTCGCCGCCACCGATGCGCGCTGCGATGGTGATTTCTCGAATCACTCTCGTGAAGACCCGGCCCCGCTTGGCGTCGGTCGCAGCCTTCTTGTGCTTGATTGTTGCCCACTTTGAATGACCAGACATGACAAATCCTCTTTATCGCTCGTGACTGCCGGCCGGGCAGTCAGCTCAATTTGTTTAATTTTCCTCGCCACAGCCAAGGAATGGCTCGTGGCATTCTACCCACATTGCGAGGATACCGCTGCAGAGTCTTCGGTAAACCCGCTAAAGTCCGAGGCAATTGCCTCAACCTTTACCGGAACCGAAGCATTCTAGCACACTTAGACGAGCTTCGAAAACGTGTATACTCTTCCAGAACTTCATTTAACCGCGCTCTTGCGCTGTTTATGCCTTCCCAAGCCCACCATTTCTTCGCGGTGACTAGTGGCTGAGCAACGCTACCGCATCCTCGTTGTCCCGACTCATCCTGTCCAATACGCTTCGGCCAACTTTCGTGAAATGGCTCGTCACCCCCGGCTCGATGTTCAGGTGGCGTATTGCAGTTTGAGCGGCGCCGAGCCGGCCCACGACCCTGAATTTGGCACGGTCGTTCAGTGGGATGTTCCTCTCCTTGACGGCTATCCGTGGACAGAAGTTCCCAATCGCGGCAACGGCAGCGGATCGTTTTGGGGCCTGCGCAATCCGGATCTCTGGAAGCTGATTCGCTCTGGGAAATTTGACGCATTGATCTGCCTCACCGGCTATCGTCGCGCCAGCTTCTGGATTTGCTACTTCGCCGCTCGCAGCCGCGGCATTCCTTTTCTCTTCGGCACCGATGCTGCCAGCTTCGAACCGCGCGAACCCAGTACTTTCAAACGTTTCCTTAAGCGCATTGTTTGGCCGCGGATTTTCCGTCTCGCTGATCAGGTCATCGTCGTTTCTACGCCGGGCCGCGAGATGGTGCAATCCTTGGGCATTCCGCCAGAGCGCATCGCGTTACTTCCCAACGTTGTCGACAATCAGTGGTGGCGTTCCGCTTCCGATAAAGTCGACCGCGCCGCGGTTCGTTCTTCCTGGAATATCGAAAAAGATGCACGCGTCATTGTTTTTTGCGCAAAGCTACAAGAGTGGAAGCGTCCCGCGCATCTCCTGCAGGCCTTCGCGCAGGCTCAGGTGCCAAGCTCATTTCTCGTCATTGCCGGCGAGGGCCCCTCAAAAGCAGATCTCGAAGCGGAAGCGAAACACCTTGGCGTGAGCGACCTTGTTCGCTTTCTCGGCTTCGTGAATCAAAGCCAGCTTCCGGCCGTCTACGCTGCCTCCGACCTAATGGTTCTACCTTCCGAATACGAGCCATTTGCCATGGTGGTGAATGAAGCTATGCTCTGCGGTTGCCCTGTTGTGGTGAGTGACCACGTTGGTTCCGCGCGCGATTTGGTTGCTCCCGTCACTCCCGATTTTATTTATCCCTACGGAGACATCACTGCGCTGGCTTCTACGCTGCAACGCGCCTTTGCCGATCCTGCTCGCCTGCAATCGCTTCGCACCGCAGTTCGCTCCCGCATGCAGACTTGGTCCCCGAAAGACAACGTATCCGCCATGGTCGATGCCATCGATCGCGCTCACGCTTTGCGTCAGCATCCGCGCGCAAATCCCGTCGAGCGCGCTGCCTCCACCGAAACTCAGCCTGCCAGTTCACGTCCGGCTCCAAAATGAAGCTCCTCATCTACTCTCATTTTTTCGCTCCAGGCGTGGGCGGAGTCGAAACCATCGTACAATTACTCGCCGAGGGTCTGGCTCAATTGCGCTCACCCTCCGGATCCCGCGAATGCGATGTAACGCTGATAACCGAAACTCCTGCAGGAAATTTTCGTGACAGCGAATTGCCGTTCCCGATTATTCGTCAACCATCTTCAGCGCAACTTTGGAAACACATTCGTCAAACCGATGTCCTGCACATCGCTGGCCCCGCCCTCTTACCACTTTTTTTCGCCCGCCTAGCTTGCACGCCAACCCTAGTCGAACATCACGGCTATCAGGCTATCTGCCTGAATGGACTCCTCATTCATCAACCCGATCATGCTTTCTGTCCCGGGCACTTCCAAGCGAAACGCTATGGTGAATGCGTGAAGTGTCAGCGCAC
>JBAVNY010000722.1:0-3802 GCA_049691535.1 Candidatus Acidiferrum sp. | reverse complement strand
CAACCAGATCACCCACCCCACCACCGAAAAACCAGAGGTCCTACTGGTCCGCGGTGCCCGTGTGCACAACCTCAAAAACGTCACCGTAGAAATCCCCCACAACGCCCTGACCGTGGTCACCGGCGTTAGCGGTTCCGGCAAATCCTCTCTCGCCTTCGACACCGTCTACGCTGAGGGGCAACGCCGCTACGTGGAATCGCTTTCTGCCTACGCGCGACAGTTTCTCGAGCGCATGGAAAAGCCCGATGTCGACGAAATCTCCGGCATCGCTCCAGCCGTGGCTATTCGACAGAAAAATTCCACGCGAAATCCTCGATCCACGGTTGCTACCGCGACTGAAATCTACGATTATCTCCGGCTTCTTTTCGCTCGCTGTGGAACCACCTATTGCACCAAGTGCGGTACCGAAGTCCGCCGCGACACACCCGAAGCCATCGCCAACGTGGTACTCACGCTCACGCCCGGTCGACGCTTCTACGTCCTCTATCAATTGCGCATGCCGGCTCCGGAGACTTCGGCTCCCGCCCGACGTGGCGCCAAGAAGAAACCCACTCCGCCGCCCCAGGAATCGCTACGTCCCATTCTTTTGGAATTGCAAAAGCGTGGTTTCAATCGTCTGTATCAAGACGGCCGCGTTCACGAGTTTTCTTCGCCGGAAACTCTGCTTGACGTGGATTTCACTAAGCCGGTCTATGTGCTCGTCGATCGTTTGGCCGTCAATCCGGAATCGCGCTCGCGCCTGGTCGACTCCATTGAAATTTCCTATCGTGAAGGTGGCGGCGAAGCGATCCTGGAGTTTATCGCCGACTCCGCCGGTAATCCGGCGGAACGCAAGCTCTTCAACGAACGCTTTGAATGCAAAAACGACGGCACGCTGTACCAAGAGCCGGAACCGCGTCTTTTTTCCTTCAACAATCCTTACGGCGCATGCCCCCGCTGCCAGGGCTTTGGCAACACCATCGATTTCGATCTGAACCTGGTCGTTCCAGATTCCAGAAAGTCCCTCGACGATGGTGCCATCGAGCCTTGGACCAAGCCGCGCTACCGCCAACTCCTGCAAGATGCCCGAAAATGGGCCAAATCACAGGGCATTCCGACCGACCTTCCGTGGCGCCAGCTCGCCGCGGAACAGCGTCGTCTGATTCTGGAAGGTGACCCGAAAAACGATTTCGATGGCGTCAAAGGTTTCTTCACCTACCTCGAACGCAAAAAATACAAACTGCACGTACGTGTTTTCTTGAGTCGCTACCGAGGCTACGCCACTTGCCCCGAATGTGGAGGTACGCGCCTGCGCGCCGAAGCTCGCGCGGTGCGCATCACCGGCAAATCCATCACCGATCTTTGCAAACTCACCGTAAAGGATGCGCGCGTGTTCTTTGCATCACTCGCGCTTAGCCCGGCTCAAGCCAAAATTGCCGACAAAATTCTGGAGGAAATTCGCTCGCGCCTGGAATTTCTCGATGAAGTTGGCCTCGACTACCTGACTCTCGATCGCCTCACTTCCACTCTCTCCGGAGGTGAATCGCAGCGCATCCAACTCGCTACCTCGCTTGGTTCGCATCTGGTCGGCGCCCTCTACGTCCTCGACGAACCTTCCATCGGCCTGCATCCACGTGATACCCAGCGCCTGATCGACATTCTGAAATCCCTTCGCGATCTCGGCAACACCGTGCTTGTGGTGGAACACGATCCCGACACCATCGAAGCCGCCGACCGCATCATCGATCTCGGCCCCGGCGCCGGCGAACTCGGCGGCAAACTCCTCTTCTCCGGCACCTACGACGAAATTCTAAAGGATCCGAAATCGCTCACCGGCCACTATCTGAGCGGCGAAACGAAAATTCCCGTACCCGTCACGCGCCACAAGCCCACCGGCAAATTTCTCCGTCTCTATGGCGCGCATCTTCACAATCTGCAAAATGTCGACGTCATGATTCCGCTCGGAACGCTCACCGTGGTCACCGGCGTCAGCGGTTCCGGCAAATCCACACTGGTGCACAACGTTTTGTATCGGGCCCTGGCCGCGCAGCGCAGCGGCTCTCCCATCAAGGAATTCTGCGACCGCATCGACGGCGATGAATATATCCAGGACGTCATCATCGTCGATCAATCTCCCATCGGCCGCACCCCGCGCTCCAATCCCGCCACCTACATGAAAGCCTTCGACGCCATTCGCGAAGTCTTCGCCGAAACGCCCGACGCCAAACGACGCGCCTTCACGGCCGGCCATTTTTCTTTCAACGTACCCGGTGGCCGCTGCGAAACTTGCCAAGGCGATGGCACCGTTACCGTCGAGATGCAGTTTCTCGCCGACGTGGAACTGATCTGCGAGGAATGCCGCGGCCAGCGTTTCAAAAGCAGCGTCCTCGACGTCCGCTATCACGACAAAAATATTCACGACGTTCTGCAAATGACGGTGCGCGAAGCCCTGGTCTTCTTCGTCAACATTCCCAAAGTCGTTTCGAAACTTCGCATCCTCAACGAAATTGGGCTTGGCTATCTTCGTCTCGGCCAATCTGCCACCACACTCTCCGGCGGCGAAGCGCAGCGTCTGAAACTTGCCGCCCACCTCACCCGCACTGAGAACAAGGGTATTCTCTACATTCTCGACGAGCCCACCACCGGATTGCACTTCGACGATATCGCCAAGCTCCTCGCGGCTTTCCGCAAACTGCTCGAATCCGGCGCGTCGCTGCTGGTCATCGAACACAATCTTGACATCATCAAATCCGCCGACTGGCTCATCGACCTCGGCCCCGAAGGCGGCGAACTCGGCGGCAAAATTATTGCCACCGGCACGCCCGAACAAGTTGCCCGCAACTCCCAGTCGCATACCGGCCGCTACCTCGCTCGCGCCCTCGGCAACGCTAACGGCAATGCCCAGCAGGCAAAGCGCAACTCCAACGGCGCATCGAAGTCTGCAGGCCCAGCGGCATCTTCCTCTTCATCCGCAGCGAAGCCCGCCGGCGAGCCCGACCAATCGAAACCACCATCCAACGAGCCATGATCCATTCGCGCTCCATTCTCTGCGCCGCCACGCTCTTACTTGCTGGCACGCACCGCGCCGCCGCTGCACATCAAGATCCACCGCCTAAATCCACTCAATCGCAATCCCCGTCCCAAGCCAAGCCGCAAAAACTCCGTAATCCCCTCAACGACCTCCTCGACGAAGCCCAAGCCGCCTTCGACAAAAACGATTACGAAGCCGCCATCCCGCCGCTGCAGAAATTCATCGCCGAAAAGCCTGACGTTGCCTACGCCCATTTTCAATTGGCCTACGCCTACACCGCGCTCAAGCGTCCCGACGAAGCCCGCGCCGAATACGCCCGCTGCGTGGCCCTGGATCCAAAAATGGCCGAAGCGCAACTGAACCTCGGCATTCTTTTCCTCGAAAGCCAGCCCGCCGCCGCTATCCTTCCTCTTCGCAAAGCCGTCGAGCTTCTGCCCTCGCAAAGCCGTCCCCGCTATCTTCTCGGCCTGGCCTACGAAAGTACCGGCGATCTCACTGCCGCTGCCGAGTCGTTCGAAGGCGCCAGCCGCCTCGATTCCAAAGACGCCGACGCACTCACGCACCTCGGCATCATTCTTTACCGCAACAAACGCCCCGCCGAAGCCGAAGCAAAATTCCGAGATGTCCTCCAACTCCAGCCGCAATCGCCAGCCGCTCTGCAAGGTTTGGCGCAAAGTCTCGATGTGCAGAAAAAGCCCGAAGCCGTCGACGCCTATCGCAAATATCTAGCAGTCCAGCCCAACGACGCTGCAGCCCGCGCCCGCCTCATACACGTGCTGATCGAGCGGCAAC
>JBAVNY010000721.1:0-1564 GCA_049691535.1 Candidatus Acidiferrum sp. | reverse complement strand
GTATGAAGACGGCGGGATATATCCAACCCGCATTGCAGCATTGCTCATCGCGGGGCCAGCGTCCGCGATCACATTCCGCGATCTGGCTTTGGCGGTTCCAAGAGTGCCGGCTTTTTTTTGGAATCGCTTTCAAACGAAAATCAAGTCAGACTTGCGATGGGCGAAACTAAAGCTGTCGGTTTATTGCGAGCAATCGCCACTGTCGCAGAGTCGCATCACGCTGTCTGACAAACGCGATGCCCTAGGATTGTTTCAAGCCCGCATTGACTGGAGGGTCTCTAAGCAAGAGATCGAAACCATCCGACGCTACGTCCAGGTCGCGCAACCAGCTTTCGCCCAACATGGGTTGCGCATCGAACCCAATCCTGAATTATTCGAAGACGGTCTTGAGAGGAAATTCGCTGACTTCTTTCATCACATGGGCGGCACGCGAATGGCCACTTCGGCGTCAGAAGGAGTCGTCGATGTCAATCTGCGGCTCTTTGGCACGCGTAACACCTATGTTTGTAGCAGTTCGGTATTCCCCACTTCCGGCTTCGCCAACCCGACCCACACCTTGCTCGCGTTGGCGCTGCGTCTGGCTTGGCACCTGAAAGACCTCCCGACGATCCAACAGAACGCGGGCCAGTAGTATGAAATTGATTCCGCTCGCTTCCACCGGCCGCAAGACCACCCAGCTCGGCTTTGGTTGTGCCTTCCCGAATTCGATGACCAAGAATGATGCTCTGCGCTTGATGGATGCTGCCTTTGATGCCGGCATTCGCCATTTTGATGTGGCGCCATATTACGGACCAGCGGAAGGCTATGTCGGCGAATTCTTGGCAAGGCACGCCGGTGAGGTGACCGTGACGACCAAGTTCGGCCTTCTGCCGCCGTCGCCGCGCCCATTGCATATCCAGGTGGCTCGCAAGCTGTTGGGGCCAGCGGTTCGCGCGCTGCGGAGGCGCTTGCCGAGCGCGCCGAAATCGTCTGCAGGAATGTCGGCCAAGGCGGTATTTACAGCGGAGGCAGCAAGACGATCTCTCGACAACAGCCTACGTCTGTTTCATCTCGATACGATAGACGTATTCTTGATGCATGAGCCAACCGTGTCCGATCTGGCAGACGAACAGCTATTGCAATTTCTGAACGACAGCGTAGCCGGCAAGCGCATCGGGGTCTTCGGCATCGGTGGTGACTCATCGCGAGTGCCGGGCCTCTACAATCAGCGGCGTCAGTTCTGCGACATACTGCAGTTCGATTGGTCGGCGCTGTCACCAGATTCGGATTGGGCGTTTCCGGGCAGCTTCCAAATTCATTACTGGGTGTTTACGCAAAAAGAATCACCCACACACGCACAAACGCTTCAAGCGTTGCATGCGGCGCTCTTGAAACGCTCCGCCTTTTGCGACCAGTGGTCGCGTCAAATCGACCTCGACATAGGCGATATACGCAATCTCGCGGCGCTGATGCTGAAAGCGGCGCTCATGCAGTTTCCCGACAGCGGCGTTTTGTTCACTTCATCGAAGCCAGAAAATATCTTGCGCAACGTTGGCGTCGCGGAGGATGCGGCGTGGGAGGAAAA
>JBAVNY010000720.1:0-5187 GCA_049691535.1 Candidatus Acidiferrum sp. | reverse complement strand
ATGTATTGGTGCGCGGTCGCGTGGTGCACGGTGATCCGGATGCCGCGTTTCGTAGCGCGCCAATTATTGTCGAGGGAGATTACGAAACCGGCTTCATCGAGCACGCCTACATCGAACCGGAAGCCGGTTTTGCCCGCCGAGTGGGAGACCGCATCGAAGTGCAAGCCTGCACGCAAGCGCCTTACACCGATCGCAAAGACATCGCCACGATCCTCGGAATTGCGGAAGATGCCGTGCGCATCATCCCCACAGCCGTTGGCGGAGGATTCGGCGCAAAACTCGATCTTTCTCTGCAACCGTTTCTGGTTGTCGCTGCATGGCACCTGAAGAAACCAGTGAAGATGGTTTATAGCCGCAACGAATCCATCCAATCCACCACCAAGCGTCACCCATCCAAGATTCACTGTCGCGCCGCCGCCACTCCTGATGGAAAACTTGTGGCCATGGAACTCGAAGCGGAATTCAACACTGGCGCCTACGCTTCCTGGGGACCAACCGTGGCGGGTCGTGTGCCGATTCACGGCTCGGGCCCTTATAACGTGCCGAATTATCGCGCGCTCACCAAGGCCGTTCACACCCACATCGTCCCAGCTGGGGCGTTTCGCGGTTTTGGCGTCCCGCAAGGCACCATTGCGCAGGAACAGCTTTACGATGCGCTGGCGGAAAAAGTTGGCATGGACAAGCTTCAATTTCGAATTCTCAATGCGCTCGATGCCAACACCCCCACCGTGACCGGGCACATTCTCGGCGAGGGTGTAGGCATTCGCGCTTGCTTCGAAGCGTTGCTGCCGCGATGGAAACTTGCTCATCAAGAAGCGGCGGCGTTCAACGAAACGCAAAGCTCTACATTGCGGCGCGGCGTGGGTGTGGCGGGAATGTGGTATGGCTGCGGCAACACTTCCCTGCCAAATCCTTCGACCATGCGCATCGGCCTCACCCGCGCTGGGCGCATCGCCATGCATCAAGGCGCAGTGGACATTGGTCAAGGTTCCGCCACCGTGGTCGCGCAGATTTGCGCCGAAGCGCTTGGCGTGCCACTCGATAAGTTTGATCTGCTGTCCGGCGATACCGATATCACGCCCGACTGCGGAAAAACTTCCGCCTCCCGGCAAACCTTCGTCAGCGGCAAAGCAGCGATGATGGCTGGCGAGCAGTTGCGCAACAAGATCCTGAAGGCTGGCGGATTGTGCGAATGCGCGATCATTCGCTTGCAGGATGGCTTTGTGTCCGTGGAAGAAAATGGCAAGCGCGCCGACATTCATCTTGGCGAGCTGCCTCTCGACGAGCGCGGCTACGTTTTGAGCGCGGAAGCTACCTTCGATCCGCCAACAAAAACTCTTAATCCTGATGGACAAGGCGTTCCCTACGCAGTCTACGGTTTCGGCGCGCATCTCGCTGAGGTACAAGTCGACACGGAACTTGGCACGGTGAAAGTTTTGCGACTCACCGCCGCTCACGATGTGGGAAAGGCGATCAATCCCACACTTATTGAAGGACAGATCGAAGGCGGCGCGGCACAGGGGTTGGGTATGGCGTTGATGGAAGAATTTTTCCCCGGCAAAGGCGAGAACCTGCACGATTATTTGATTCCAACTTTCGGCGATATGCCTCCGGTGGAATCGATTCTGATTGAAGAAGCATCGGCCATTGGGCCGTTTGGCGCGAAAGGTGTTGGCGAGCAGGCACTGATTCCCACCGCACCGGCTATTATGAACGCGATTTACGATGCCGTCGGTGTGCGCATTCAGAAATTGCCGGCGACGCCCGACAAAATTCGCGCGGCCATTCTAGTTAAAGCTGCGGCATCGGAACGAGAATCGAATGGCTGACGTACTTCCAGCCGATACCATTCGCTGCGACGCCTGTCCGGTGCTTTGCTACATCAAGCGCGGGCAAACCGGCGCGTGCGACCGCTACGGCAACGCCGATGGGCAGTTAGTGCGCGTCGACCCGCATATTTTGCTGGATCGCGCGAAATCGCAAGGCGCGCTGCTGGTTCCGTTTCTTGAGCGCGAAGGCGAATGGGACGGAAATTTAGTAAAGGGCAAAGAAACATTCGTCACCGCAATTGGCGCCGGCACAACGTATCCGGATTACAAGCCCGCGCCGTTCATTGTTTCTTCGGAAGTGGATGGCGTGGATATGGTCACGGTAGTGACCGAGGGTATTTTCAGCTATTGCGGCGTGAAATTGAAGATTGATACCGACCGGAATCTCGGCCCGGAGCGCAATCTGGTGCGGGCGCAAGGCGAGCCGGTCGGGCATGTCACCACGGCCGAGTATGGCTCGCAAATGTTGTCGCTCGGCGGCGTGCACCATCTTACTGGCGGGACCAAGAGCGAAGGGCGCATTACCTGCGAAACGCTACTCGATTTGTGCAACGGAAAAGAAGTGGAACTGACTATCGATGAGGGTGGAAGCGTGCGTGTCGCGGCCGGGAAAGCGCCGGTGGTGAATGGCCAGCAGGAAGAGCGCATGCGCGTCGGGTGCGGCTCGGCAACAATTGGCATGTTTGCGAAACAGTGGCTCGGCAAAGTGGATGACGTGGTGGTTGTAGATGATCACATCACTGGCGTTTTGTCAGAACATCAGGCAGGGAAATTTCTGGGTGTGCGCGAAACGGGAATCGCGATTAGGGGCAGGCGGTCGACGCCGGGCAGGTATTTCCAGGTGGCAAATCCTGGCACGGGCTGGGGCGGCACGGACATTTCCGACCCGCTGACGATTCTGAAACCGTTCAAGGAAAAGTTTGCCTGGCCGAAATTGCGATTGCTAATGGTCAGCACCACCGGCGAGCAATTCGCTTACTTTGAATTGGACGAGCGCTTGCTGCCCGTGCAGAAAGAGTTGCCGGCGGCATTGCAGGAATCGGTGGCGCGCATACGCGAAAATTGCGAGCCGGCGCTTACTACGGTGCTGTTTATGGCGGGCGCGGGAGGATCGCTGCGCGCGGGAGTTACGGAAAATCCGGTGAAGCTTACCCATTCCGTGAAGGCCAGGTTGACACGAGTGACATGCGGCGGCGCGCCTGCGTATATCTGGCCGGGCGGAGGCATCACGTTCATGGTGGATGTGACGCGAATGCCGGAAAATGCGTTTGGCTATGTACCCACGCCAGCGCTGGTGGCGCCGATGGAGTTCACGCTGCAGAAAGAGGATTACGCGGCGCTCGGTGGGCATATGGATCATGTGCGTCCATTGGCCGAAGTGTTGGCGGAAAAAGAGCGCAAACGGCAAGTACACTCCTTGCCGGAAAATCCATGGCCGCTGGAACCGCGTGGTTCGAAGGGATAGCGGCGATGCGTGATCCAGCCATTGTTCGCATGCTGCCGGATGGACGTCGCATGCATTTGCATGACGGTCCGATCGACCTAATCGTGGAAGCGAACGGAAAGCATGACGCAATTTCAGCGGCGTATGAAGCGGCGGCGCAGCGGTTCGTCACTGTACTTGATGATCTGTGCGGAGAACTGCCGTTGCTCCGCGCTCAGGTGCGGCGAGATTCACAAGTGCCGCGCGGAGCCGTAGCGAAACGCATGGCTGTTGCTGTCGCTCCATACGCCGAAAAATGTTTCATCACGCCGATGGCAGCGGTTGCGGGTGCAGTCGCGGAAGAAATTCTGTACGCCATGACGGGCGCTGCGGAACTTACGCGCGCGTACGTGAATAATGGCGGAGATATTGCACTGCGTCTTGGGCCGGAAGAACACTACAAAGTGGGAATGGTGGAACGGCCGGATCGGCCTTCGCTGTTTGGCGCGGTGGAGATTTCTTACGCGATGCCGGTGCGCGGAATTGCTACGAGTGGCTGGCGCGGGCGCAGTTTTTCGTTGGGGATTGCGGATGCGGTGACGGTGCTCGCGGAAACCGCAGCGATGGCGGATGCGGCGGCGACGATCATTGCCAATGCTGTGGATTTGCCTAAACATCCCGCGATCACGCGGGTTCCGGCGAATGAAATTGCGCCGGATTCGGATCTGAGAACACGACTGGTGACGCGTGCGGTTGGTGCGTTGCGCGATTCGGAAGCTGTGGCTGCGCTGGAATCGGGAGCGAACGTTGCGCGCGAGTTGCAAGAACTAGAACTGGCTGTTGCGGCTGCATTGAATTTACAGGGACACACGCGCGTTGTGTCGGCGGCGGATGGCCGAGAGTTTATGGAGTTTTCGCAAGGGAGTTTATTGCATGCATGACGTGTTGGTGAGAAAGCGCGTAGTGATTGTGGAGGAGATTTTTCATGAAGGTGGACCGGTGGCGGCAAAACCGTTGCGTCGGGCGGCGGCGTTGGCGGTAATCCACAATCCGTTCGCAGGGAAATATGTTCCAGAGATTATGGGATTTATGGAGGATTTGAATCCACTTGGATTGGAAATGGCGAAGGCTCTCATTGCGGCGCTCGGTGGCGATGCGAAAGTGATTGAGGGTTATGGCAAAGGCGCGATTGTGGGAACGGCGGGAGAGTTGGAGCATGGCGCGTTGTGGCATGTGCCCGGGGGGTACGCGATGCGGGAACTTCTGCAGAATGCAAAAGCGATTGTGGCGTCGACGAAAAAAGTGGGTGGACCGGGAACCCGGCTGGACGTGCCGATTACACATATCAATGCGTCGTATGTGCGCAGTCACTTCGATGCGATGGAAGTAGGAATTACCGATGCGCCGAAGAGCGATGAGATTTTGTTGGCTCTGGTGATGACGACCGGTGCGCGGGTGCATGCACGCGTCGGCGGATTGAAGGCTAGCGAGATTAAAGGCGAGGATGGGTTGCGATGAAGGCGAAGATTCGGAAGATTCTGACGTTTGTCGAAGAGACGCGAGCGGAGATGGGCAAAGCGGTGAATCCCCCTACACGGCGAGCCGCTGCGGCTGCGGTGATTGAGAATCCGTTTGCGGGACGGTACGTCGAGGACCTGGCCGAGTTGATGGAGATTGGTGAAGAGCTTGGCGCGCTGCTGACGGAGCGCGCGGTGGCGGCGCTAGGGATACCGGGGGCCTCGGCGGAGAGTTATGGGAAAGCTGCGGCGGTTGGGGAAAATGGAGAGCTGGAGCATGCCGCGGCGATTTTGCATCCGAAGCTGGGGACGCCGGTGCGGAAAGCTTTGGGTAAAGGTGCGGCGTTGATTCCCTCGTCCAAGAAACGCGGTGGGCCGGGAGTGGCGTTGGATATTCCGCTGGGACATAAGGATGCGG
>JBAVNY010000719.1:0-13428 GCA_049691535.1 Candidatus Acidiferrum sp. | reverse complement strand
AAACGGTGCCGATGCACACAAAAAGAAACGCCGCGGGCAGATTGCCGAAGTCTTTTACGTGGAAAACGACGCGGGCCAGCAGCAGGATGGTGAGAACGGTTGGCAACGTGAGAACGAAATTGGCTAGGACGCTGGAAGCCAGCATATCGCTGGCAGAAACAGGCGCGACATGAAAACGTCGCAAGATGCCTTGCTCACGAAATGAAACCAGAGTGGCGCTAAGGCCCCAAAAGCTGCCCATCACATTGAGGGCGAGCACAGGTCCAAGAAAAAACTGGACATCGCGGGGCACTCCTTTAGCGAAGACTCCGGCGTACAGAAAGAAAAAGCCGAGGGGCATGATTACGCTGAAGAAGAAAAACATTTTATTGCGCAGCGCCAGCATCATACGCACGCGCGTGAGGGTCACCAGGTTCGTCAATCGCGTAACCTCCTTCCGGTAAATTCGATGAAAACGTCTTCGAGGGAAGGCGTCACGATTTCCAATCCGACCAATTCGTTGTTTTGAGATTCCAGATATTTCACCAGCGAGACAATCGCCGGGGCAGTGCGCGGGCAATGCAGAACGTAGGCGCCGGCAATTTCGCGGGAGTCGACAACGCCATCGAGCTGCTTGAGGGCGGCGGTATCGACGGGTTGCGACAGGCGTACTTCGATGCGATTGGTGTTCGCGGAACTTTGCTTTAGCTCGCGAGGCGTGCCCTGGGTAATCACTTTGCCATGATCGACGATGGCAACGCGATCGCACAACCGCTCTGCTTCCTCGATGTAGTGGGTGGTCAGCACGATGGTTTTCTTCTCGCGCTTCAGTTCTTCGATAATGTCGTAAATCTCGCGGCGCACTTGCGGGTCGAGACCCGCGGTGGGCTCATCGAGGAAAAGAACTTTAGGATCGTTGACCAGCGCAATGGCCAGAGCCAGGCGCTGCTTTTGTCCACCGGAAAGTTGGTTGTAGAACGCGTTGCGTTTTTCTTCCAGACCGAAGCGCTTCAACAGTTCTTCAGGTTTGCGTTTGCGGTGATAGAAGCTGGCGAACAGGTTTAAAGCTTCGGCGACCCGAATTTTCTCGGGCAGGGAAGTAGACTGCAAAGCCGCGCCGATTTCGTGCTTCAGTTCATTCGGGTTTTTCTGAGGATCGAAGCCACAGACGGAAACGCGACCGCCATCGGGGACGCGCAGTCCTTCAAGCACTTCGATGGTGCTGGTTTTGCCGGCGCCGTTGGGACCGAGCAGGCCGAAGACTTCTCCTTCGTCCACGGAGAAGCTAACGCCGCGAACCGCTTCGACGTCACCGTAGCGTTTGACGAGATTGTCAACCTGCAGAATGGGATTTGGCATAAGAGGCGAACAAGTAGAATAGCGCAGTCGCGACAGCGCCGCACGTTTCAGGCAAACAACAACGCAGCCGACATGAATTACTACGCTGGGCAACCAGATTTAATTTCAGCGCAACGAATATTAATGGATATTATCTCGCGCCTCTGGATTTGGCCGCAGCAACACGCTTCCCACTCTTCCCTGATTTCTTCTTTCCGCTTACTGGTGTCCAGAGATGAGTTTTGAGATCGACGCGAGCCTCCACCACCGTGATGCCTTCAGACTCAAGCAGTTTACGTTGCAGAGAAGCGATGGGTTCGCGGATGAGAAGTTTGCCGCGATCGCCGACAACGCGGTGCCAAGGAATGCCTCTTCCAGATGGGGTCGCCGCCATAGCTCTTCCTACGGTCCTCGCCCCGCCCCGCAGGTGCAAAGCTTTGGCGAGCACCCCATAGGTAGTAACCCGTCCGCGGGGAATTTGTTGCACGAGCTGATACACAGGATCCCAAGTCATGGCGAGGCGAAATGGTAAAGCGGAAGAGCGAACAAAGCAAGGAGAGCGACCTTCGGGGCGATGAAGTGTTAAATGAAATCTAGACGCCGAAAAAACGGAGTGAAATGTCGCAGAGGAAAGTCAAATGGAATGCAGCAAAAAAAAGAATGAAGCGCGCGAGGGAAAATGGGCAAGGATGTTGCTCAAGAGCAAATTGTGTGTCGAATATATTCACAGGCAGCATCTAAAACAGTTGACGGCTGTAGTGGAACGTTTTTACACTACAGTCAGGGTAACTCTCGCAAGCGTTTTCCAGCAAGTAAGCCGAGGTCCGGATATGGCTTTCGTGCGACGTAAAGGAAATGCCTACTACCTGGTGCACAATGTGCGCCGCGGAGGAAAGGTGCAGCAACTGCACCTGGCACGACTGGGCGAGCGGGCCAGAATTACCGACGAAATCGTAAAAGAAGTCAGCAAGAAACACCCCTTCGTAGAACTCAACTGGCGCACTCTGCGCGAACAGTTGAACAGCCAAATCGATCTGGCCGATCCTCAATCTCCAGCGGTACAGAAACTCGTTCATTCTCTAAGAGACCTAAATCTAGATTTGGCGGACTTTTTTCCGCCGGTGCTGCGGCTTTCCGAATCGCCCGCGGTAACGCGGGAGTTGTTGGTGCAGTTGCGGCTTCTTCATTCCACCATTCAGGTGAAACTCGATCAGTTCGGCCGTAACGACGGACTGAAGCGCATGAGCCGGAACGGTGGTCGGTTTGGGCAAGCGGCTCCGGAATTCCGGGGACGCTAGGGGAGGATGTCATGGGGACAGGGGACTTATCATTAAATCCGAGCATACGTAGTGCCGAGACGGTGGAGTTTCAACGAGCACTGCGCGCGAAGATCGTCGGTCAAGACGAAGGCGTGCAAGCGCTGGTGGAATTGTTCCAGGTGTTTACTGCCGGGCTGAGTTCTCCAGGGCGCCCGGTGGGAAACCTGCTATTTCTGGGACCAACCGGCTCGGGCAAAACGCGCATCGTCGAAGCCGCGGCGGAGATCTTGTTTGGCAGCCCGCGCGCCGTGATCAAGATTGACTGCGCGGAATTCCAGCACTCGCACGAAATCGCCAAGCTGATTGGCTCGCCGCCGGGGTATTTGGGACACCGGGAAACGCATCCGCTGATTACGCAAGAGGCGCTGTCAGCAAATCACACAGAAAAGCTGAAGCTGTCTTTCTTGCTGTTTGACGAAATCGAGAAAGCCAGTGACGCCTTGTGGCAATTGCTGCTGGGCATGTTGGACAAGGCCACGCTCACACTGGGTGACAACCGGCGTGTGGATTTGTCGCAAACCGTGATTTTCATGACTTCCAACCTGGGCGCCACGGACATTACCGACCTGGTGTCGGGCGGCTACGGCTTCATCAAATCCGACGACGTGCCAAAAGACAATCTCGACCAGAAGGTGGAGCGGACCGCGGTAGAGGCGGCCCGGCGTAAGTTTTCGCCGGAGTTTATGAACCGCTTGGACAAGATGGTGGTGTTCCGCCCGCTGCTGCGCAACGAACTCGAAGCGGTGCTGGATATCGAGCTGGGCCTGGTGCAGAAGCGGGTGCTGGACACAGCTACCGGCAAATTCCTGTTTCGCGTGACGGATGCTGGCCGCGACTTCCTGCTACAGGAAGGGACGGATCAGCGCTACGGAGCGCGGCACTTGAAGCGCGCCATCGAGCGATTTGTGGTTTACCCGCTGGCCAATCTGCTGGCCACGCAACAAGTGCGACTGGGAGACCTGGTGCGCATCGACTGGGATGGCGTACACAAGGAATTGACCTTCGTGCGCGAGCGCGAAGGCGCCATCATTACTTCCGAAGGCGCGGCGGCCATGGCGGCTGGGGCCTCTCCGGCGATTGAAGATGGCTTAGGCAAGGATGCTCCGGCGGAAACGCTGAAAGAAGCGACGATTCTACCGGCACTTCCTGCCGCGGCACCAGCCACAGCGCGGCAACCCCTACAAGGTCGGAAAAAGACGGACAAAGAACGCTAGGCTACCTAATGAAGTTTGGTAAACGAGGGGCGCATGGCAATGTGCGCCCCTTTTTGTCGTTCAGGGAGTGACACAATGTGCTGCAGTGCTCTCAATTTGCGCACAGTTGTCACGGCGTCTCACGGTGTGAGACAGATACCTGGTGGACCATTTTTGTAAGTTGTTGAAGCCAAGGTCTTTTCGATTTGCAATGTTGCTGGCGAGATTGGCACGCCCCATGCATTGTCTTTCCTGACTGCGTCGCTCATGCGGCGTTGTCGGGCTTGGACGTCCAAGCAGAGCGGTGAAGCGAGGGTCTCACCGTAGAGGGTAGACGCCATGAAAGCAGCGACACGCCAGCAGTTGGATCCAAGCATCCGCAGCAACGACACGCGCGATTTCCACCAAGCCCTAAAATCGAAAATCGTGGGGCAGGAAGAGGGTGTGCAGTCGCTCGTCGACCTGTACCAGGTATTTTGCGCGGGATTAAACTCGCCGGGCCGTCCGGTGGGCAATTTGCTGTTCCTTGGACCGACGGGATCGGGCAAGACGCGCATCGTGGAAGCCGCGGCCGAGATTTTGTTTGGCGATCCGCGCATGGTGATTAAGGTAGACTGCGCCGAGTTTCAGCACTCGCACGAAATTGCCAAGCTGATTGGCTCGCCCCCAGGCTATTTGGGACACCGGGAAACCCATCCTTTGATTACACAGGAAGCGCTGGCAGTTTCGCATTCTGAGAAACTGAAGCTGTCGTTCCTGCTTTTTGACGAAATTGAGAAAGCCAGCGACGCGCTGTGGCAGCTGCTGCTGGGCATGTTGGACAAAGCGACGTTGACGCTGGGCGACAATCGCCGCGTGGACCTCTCGCAGACGGTCATCTTTATGACGTCGAACTTGGGCGGCGGCGAGATTACGGAATTGATGGCCGGCGGCTACGGCTTCATCAAGTCGGATGACAAGCCGAAAGATAACCTGGACCAGAAAGTGGAGCGTACGGCAGTGGAAGCGGCGCGCCGCAAGTTTTCTCCGGAATTCATGAACCGACTGGACAAGGTGGTGGTGTTCCATCCCTTGCAGCGCAAGCAGCTCGAACAGGTTTTGGACATTGAGCTCTCGATGGTGCAGCAGCGCGTGCTGGAGACGGCCAAAGGGCAGTTCCTGTTTCGCGTGACGGAATCCGGACGCGACTTTCTTCTCGAAGAAGGCACCGACCAGCGCTACGGTGCGCGTCATTTGAAGCGCGCGATTGAGCGCCACGTGGTGTACCCCATGGCGAATCTGTTGGCGACCGACCAGGTGCATCTGGGCGACTTGATCTGCATCGACCGTCCAGGAAAACAAGATCACTTGAGTTTCGAACGCGAAGGCGAAAACGTTGCTTTGCCGGTGCGCCGTCCCGATCCGATCGTGCCGCAACGTGTTTCGCAGGCTCGCGGTGGACGTCCGGTGGATGCTCCCGGAGTGCCGGTGTCGCCGGAACCGGCGCCACGCCTCGCGCGTTAATTTTTCTGTCGACCCCACCCCCCAAAGCCCAGGCGGGCAACCGTCTGGGCTTCTTCTTTTGACGGTGTTACCTCCGGACGGTCTGGTTTACTCCGTGTGTTTCGTCGCGAGAAATCTCCAAACGCAAATCGGAGACATTTGCTCAGGTAATTTCAAGCGGCCGAAGCACGCTACTCTCTGAGAATAAAACGGGCGTCGAAGTTCACCTTCGACGCCCGTTGTTCCTGCTTTTTGTTCCGCCAAGCTGAGTTGCTTGGCTTTCTTTTGTTTTTCTGCTGTTAGAACGGCACGCCCGGCAATTCCTGCGTTCCCTCGATGCGCACACCATCCAGGGCATTGGGATTCAGACCGAGGGCTTTGAGAATCGTCGGCGCCACTTGCATGGTTTCGACGGGACTCTTGACCGTGCCTGGTGAGAAGCTGGGATTGGACAGCAGGATCATCACGTTGGTGTCGTCGTGAGAGAATCCACCGTGCTCGGCCTGCTTCTTGGTGCTTCCCGAGTAGGTAACTCCCACGTTGGGGGTAATGATGATGTCTGGCGTGCGGGAATCGCCGTTCGGTGGGATTCCGGGCTTGTTGTAGAGTTGCGAGAGGCTGCGCCCGTACAGGATTTGTCCAATACCGGCGATGTTCGCGGTTGCGGGCGATTGGATTTCGAGTATTTTGACTTCGTCTGAGGCATTGCAGGTGTTGCGGAGCCACAAGAGAGAAATGTCATCTTCCGTGGGGCCGATCTGTCCGCCAGCGTTGGACTCGGAGTCCGGCAAGCAGCTATCAATTAACTGGCTGGGCGAAGTCGTCACCGGGCCGGAGGAAGTGATCGGAGTGTAGCGCTGGGAATCGATCGGGCTCTGGCCGTGTTTTGCGGTAACGATGATGAGCGTGGAATCGTACAGTCCCTGTTTCTTCAAGGCTGATATCCATTCGCCGAACGACGCGTCCGCAAACTCGATCTCACTCACCAAATTGGCGCTCGGTGTGCCCATCGCGTCCAGATAACCACCGCTGCCCACACTGGGTTCAATCAGCTTTTGACCAACGCTCACGGCCTGGAAGTTCATGCCGAAAATTGCCGGCACTTTGGCCTTGTGCGAGCGGTTGTGGGTGTAGCCTTCGATTTGGTTCAGGACGCCGGTCACTTTCAGGGTGTCGTAGCACTGAATGTTTAGAAAACTATTGGTCCATGCGGCCAGCGCGAAGGAGGAAGAGGAATCCGGAACTGTTGAGCAGTTCAGTCCAAGGGGCGTGGTGACTCCGGGGAGTCCAACAACGAGGGAATTGATTTCCGGTCCGTAGAAGTCGTCAAGGTTGGTGCCGTCGCCAGGACCTGAAACAGAGGAGTACGCGGGGTGTTTATCAGACCACGCGACATATTCGCCAGCCTTATGCGCCACACCGAAAATCGTATTTACGCGGCCGAAGTTCCACGGGTAGACGGGAGCGCAGTTTTTGTAGGGATCGCGAATCAGCTTCATCGGGTCGATGGAGTTGATGCCGCCATCGCCGTTAGCCGTGCTGATTCCATCGATTCCGTTTACGAAATTCTGGTTCTTGTCGATGCCTTCTTCGTATTCGGTGGAAGTGCCATTCGGCTTATTTAGATTACAAGTTCCTCCCGAAAGGCCGTTGCCGGTAGCAATCGTCGGGGGAGCAAGTACGCGATCATAGGCAACGTCATAATAAATTCCCGTCGTGCGTGGCGAAGCCCCGGTGATCAGGGCGGTCAAGCCCGGAAAAGAATCGGAGGTCTTGGAAGTGGAAGTCTCCAGATAGTTGATGCCCGTTTCGCCCAACTCCGCCAAATTCGGGCAATACGGTGCCCCGCCATTGACTCCACTTACGCCCTTCGAGCAGTTGAGATAATCCACGGCGTGCATGCCATCGATGCTGATGAGAAGCACGTGTTTGATCTTGTTGGAATGGTCCCAGTCGTCATTAGCCTGGGCCGGGGCCGGCAGGGTGGCAGCGGTCAGGCCAAGCGATAATCCAAAAGCCAAAAACTTTCTTATCATTGTTTTCTCCATTTTGAGCGCCGTGCCCGGTGCGGGGCTTGGCGAGCACGGACAGGCCCGGGTTGGGAGCCTAGGTGGAGATTGTTACAGTATTGAAAGGATTAGATGTCTTGCCGATGAAAGTGCGCCAATTCGTTGGAATTCCACAGACAAATGAAAAAAAACTGCCGCAACCTCTGTTGCGCAGCTCATTTGTGAACGAATTTTCAGAGACAGCGCTAGAACCAAACTCGCGCCAAGTTCTGGCTATGTATTTCCTCGGCGCGCTTTAAGGCAGCACTTATGTTCTCGCAAATATTTTCGGAGCCGACGTGACGATCGAAGCCGGCCTCGCGCATTAGCGCAGCGGGCTGCGGACGGGCGCCACACATCAGCATGGTACGGCCACTACCTTGGAGTTTATCGGCAAGTTCTTCGAGCGCGGCGATACCGGTTGCGTCGATAGCAGTCATGTTGCGGAGGCGAAGGATAACGATGGGAGGAAGCGAGGATAGCGCGTCGGTAATTTCGGTGAGCTTGTCGGTGACCCCGAAGAGAAACGGCCCGTGAATGCGAAACACCGCGGCGTACTCGGGAATGTCTTTGTCTTGCAGGCTGTGAACGCGGCCGCCTTCGATGTAGTCGTCGGTAACTTTGGAAACCGTGGTGGTCGTGGAAATCTTGCGGATGAACATGAAGGCGGCGAGGATCATGCCGACTTCCATAGCGAAGGTGAGATCGGTGAAGACGGTGAGCGACATAGTGAGCGCCCAGACGGTGATGTCGGCTTTAGTGAGTTTGAGGATTTCGGGAATTTCGCCCCAGTCGCCCATGTTGTAGGCGACCATGAAGAGAATGCCGGCCAGCGCGGCGAGCGGGACGTCTTTGACGAGCGGCGCGGCAAAGAGGATTACGGCGAGAAGGGTCAGGGCGTGAATGATGCCGGCGATGGGAGTTTTTGCGCCGGCGCGAACATTGGTTGCGGTGCGGGCGATGGCGCCGGTGGCGGGGAGTCCGCCGAAGAGCGGAGAGAAAATGTTGGCGACGCCCTGGGCGATGAGCTCGACGTTGGGATTGTGCTTGTCGTGACTCATACGGTCCGAGACGACGGCAGACATCAAGGATTCGATGGCACCGAGCATGGCGACGGTGATCGCGGGAGAAAGAAGGTGAACAAGAATTTTTGGCTGCAAAGAGGGAATGGCCATGTGGGGAAGGCCGCTGGGAATACCGCCGAAGCGTGTGCCGATGGTTTCAACCGGCAGCTTGAAAAAATAAACGGCGGCGGTAGCACCGAAGCAAACCAGGATGGCGCCGGGAATGCGTTTGAAGAATTTGGCGCACACGATCATGACGGCAAGTGACGCGATGCCAAGCATCGTGGCGGTGAGGTTAAGCGATTTAAAATTTTCGGCGATCGCGGCCATGCGATGAATGAAATCGCCCGGTACATGTTCCATGCGAATGCCGAGGAAGTCGCGAATCTGCGTGCTGGCGATGAGGATGGCGATGCCGTTGGTAAAGCCGACGACAACCGGGCGCGGGAAATATTTGACGAGAGCGCCGAGTCCGGTGATGCCCATCAGCACGAGCATGACGCCGGCCAGCATGGTGCAGGTGAACAGGCCGTCGATGCCGTAGCGAGAGATGATGCCGAGAACGACGACGACGAAGGCGCCGGTGGGCCCGCCGATTTGCGTTTTGGAGCCACCCAACGCGGAAATAAGAAAGCCAGTGACGATAGCGCAGTAAATTCCGGCTTGGGGAGAGACGCCGGAGGCGATGGCGAAGGCCATGGCGAGCGGGAGGGCAACGAGGCCGACGGTCACGCCGGCAATCAGGTCGGAGATAAATTTATCGAAGGAATAGTCGCGCAGAAGCAGTATGGACTTAGGTAACCACGCGTCGATGGCCGAACTCATGAGCGAAAAACCTGCTTCCGATTTAGGTTTGACCTAGTGTAGCAGGGGAATGGTGGAGGAAGCCTGTGACGGGTGCACTTGTGTTTGAAGAACTAAGTGGCAAAGGCGCTTGATGGTAATTAGTCGGCGGCTTCGCTGCGTTTGGCTGGCTTCCAGCGGAGGATAGGTTTGCGGGCGGCACCTACTTCGTCGAGTCGGCGGACGCGGGTGGTGTGCGGCGCGGTCTTGACGACGTCGGGAGTGGTTTGCGCTTCGCGGGCGATGGACTTCATGGCGTCGATGAAGAGGTCGCACTCTTCTTTGGATTCCGATTCGGTGGGCTCGATCATCAACGCGCCAGGAACGATGAGCGGAAACGCGGTGGTGTAAGGATGAAATCCGTAGTCGATGAGGCGCTTGGCGATATCCATGGTGTTGACGCCGTGACGCTTTTGCGCGGCATCGCTGAAGACCACTTCGTGCATGGAAGGACGCGTGTAGGGAAGATCGTAGACGCCCTCGAGATTTTTGCGAATGTAGTTGGCGTTAAGCACGGCATCTTCGGTGGCCTGACGCACACCGGGTCCATAGGCCAGGATGTAGGCCAAGGCGCGCACCAGCACGCCGAAATTTCCGCTGAAGGCTTTGACGCGGCCGATGGATTCTTTGCGCTGGAAATCGAGAGCGAGGCGGCCGCCTTCTTTTTCGACCAGAACGGGAATTGGAAGGTAAGGCTCAAGAATCTTTTTCATGGCAACGGGGCCGGCACCGGGTCCACCACCGCCGTGCGGCGTTGAAAATGTCTTGTGCAGATTGAGGTGCATGACATCAACGCCGAGATCGCCGGGGCGGGTGATGCCGGTAAGCGCGTTCATGTTGGCGCCGTCCATGTATAGGAGCGCGCCTTTGGCGTGGAGAATTTCTGAAATTTCGGGGATCTGCTGTTCGAAAATGCCGAGTGTGGAAGGGTTGGTGAGCATCAACGCGGCGACGTCCTCGGTGACCTGCTCGCGGAGCTTGGCGAGATCGACTTGGCCTTCGGCGTTGGACTTGATGTTTTCGACGTCATAGCCGGCGATGACGGCGGTAGCGGGATTGGTGCCGTGCGCGGAATCAGGAATCAAAACTTTTTTGCGCGGATTGCCGTGCTTTTCGTGATGCGCGCGAATCAGCAGGAGGCCGGTGAGTTCGCCTTGCGCGCCAGCGGCGGGCTGCAGAGTGACGACATCCATACCGGTGATTTCGAGAATGCACTTCTCGAGGAGTTGCATGATTTTTAGGCAACCTTGCGAGAGTTCCTGCGGCTGCAACGGATGTTCAGTGGCGATGCCTGCGAGGCGCGCAACGTATTCGTTGACGCGCGGGTTGTACTTCATGGTGCAGGAGCCCAGGGGATACATGCCGAGATCGATGGCGTAATTCCAGGTGGAAAGGCGGGTAAAGTGGCGAATCACTTCGATCTCGCTGACTTCGGGAAAGCCTTCGACGCCTTCGCGACGATGGTGCGTGCCAAGAGATTTTTCTGGATCGGTGGTAGGCACGTCGAGCGGCGGCAGATCGAAAGCGCGCTTGCCGGGTGAGGATTTCTCGAAGATCAAGCCTTCATTCTGATTGGTGTGACGCGTGGCTTTTTTAATGTGTTCGTTCATCGGAAACTGTAAGCGGCGGCCGGGTGCGAGCGAAGCGTGGCGCCAAATCCTCCTGAGTTAGAGCGGCTGTTCGAGAGCGCGCTTTACGGCAGCAACGAAGCGATCGATTTCCGCGCGCGAAGTAGTTTCAGTGACACAGACCAACGCGTGCTTGGTGAGATCGGGATATGCTGAGCCCAGAACAAACGGGCCAACAATTTTTTCCCTGAGCAGGGAGGTGTTTACGATTTTGACGGAGCGCGGAAATTCTACCGTGACTTCGTTGAAGAAGGGCGCCTTGAAGGTGCGTTTGACGCCGGGAATTTTCTCGAGTTCGGCGAGAGTGTAGTGAGCCTTGGAAAGATTGTGTTGGGCCATCTCGCGGAGGCCCTCTTTGCCGAGCAGGGTGAGGTGGACGGTGGCGGCGAGGGCGCAGAGAGCCTGGTTGGTGCAGATGTTGGAGGTGGCTTTCTCGCGGCGGATGTGTTGTTCGCGCGTAGCGAGCGTGAGCACGAAGCCGCGATGGCCGGCACTGTCGGTGGTTTGGCCGGTGAGGCGTCCGGGCATCTGGCGGACGAATTTTTCGCGCGAGGCGATAACACCGGCGTAAGGTCCACCATAGCTGGGGGCCAGACCGAAGCTCTGCGCTTCCATGGCGACGATGTCGGCTTCGACGGGAGGATTCACAGCGCCGAGAGAAACGGCCTCGGTAATTGCCACAACGAGGAGTGCGCCGGAGGCATGGGCGGCGTCGGCAAGGGGCGCAAGCGTTTCGATGGCGCCAAAGAAATTTGGCGATTGCACGACAACCGCGCAAACGTCTTGTTTCAAGGCCTTTTGCAGCGCATGCGTGTCTAGGGTACCGTCGGAGGTGAAACCAATTTCTTCAACGTGTAAGCCGGAATTTTTGGCGTAGGTACGGAGGACTTCGCGATATTCAGGATGAACGGAACGGGCGACGAGGACGCGACCCTTTCCGGTGAGGCGCTCGGCCATCAGCACGGCTTCGGTAGTCGCAGTGGAACCATCCCACATGGAAGCGTTGGCAACTTCCTGGCCAGTGAGCTGACACATCAAAGTTTGAAATTCGAAGATGGCTTGCAGCGTGCCTTGGGAAATTTCCGCCTGGTACGGGGTGTACGAGGTGAGGAACTCGCCGCGCTGCAGAACGACGTCGGTGACCACGGAGCGCAGGTGATTATAAACGCCGGCGCCGAGGAAACTGGTGTATCCCGTCGAATTTTCTGCAGCGCGTTCCTGAAAATATTGAATGACTTCCGTTTCCGAGAGCGGGCCGGGCAAGTTCAGAGGCTTCTTAAGCCGGTACGGTTCAGGAATGGAAGAAAAAAGATCATCAATAGATTTTGCGCCGATGGCCGCGATCATTTCTTCGCGTTCCGCCGGGCTCTTCGGGAGATAGCGCATCAGGCGGACGCTTCCTTCTGCTTGGCCTCGATGTAGGCTTCGTACGCAGCGGCGTCCATAAGGGAATTAAGGTCGGCGGGACTGGCGAGCTTGATCTTGATGAGCCAGCCGGCGCCGTGTGGATCGGTGTTGATTAAATCCGGCGTGTTGGTGAGCGCGGCGTTGGGCTCGGTGACTTCGCCGGAAACGGGTGCGTAGATGTCGCTGACGGCCTTGACGGATTCGACAGAGCCGAACGTTTTTCCAGCGGTAATCTTGGTGCCAGCCGCGGGGACTTCGACGAAGACCACGTCGCCGAGTTCGTGTTGGGCGTAGTCGGTGATGCCGATGGTCGCGGAGTCGTTCTTCGCGTCGATCCATTCATGTTCTTTGGTGTACCGATATTGCGTTGGATAAGCCATGAGACCACTCCTTTGATGTAGCGCGCGCTGCAAGCGCTCTATCCGGCGATTGCTTTCTTGGGCCGCTTGTAAAAAGGTGTCGCGACAACGTGAGCCCGGCATTTCTGGGTGCGAATTTCGACGAACACGGAAGTGCCCAGCGCGGAAAGCGCCGGCGGCACGTAAGCCAGTGCGATATTTTTGCAAAGCGTGGGCGATGGCGAGCCGCTGGTAACGACGCCGATAGGCTGGCCCGCTTCGTTCGTCAGGCGATAGCCGTCACGGGCGATACCGCGATCGACCATTTCGAGGCCGACGAGAGTGCGTGTCAGACCAGCGGTGCGCGCTTTTTCGAGCGCATCACGTCCGATGAAATTACCTTTATCCATGCGGCAGTAGCGATCGAGGCCGGCTTCCCAGACGTTGATGGTGTCACTTATTTCGTGTTCGTAGAGGGCCATTTTCGCTTCGAGGCGCAGCGTGTTGCGTGCGCCCAGGCCGCAGGGCACGATGCTAAATTCCTTGCCGGCGTCGAGGATGGCGTTCCAGACGCGCTCGCTGGTGGCTACGTCAGAAGGAACGTACACTTCGAAACCATCTTCCCCGGTGTAGCCAGTGCGGGCCATCAGGGTGTTGGGTAAGCCGCAAAAGGTGCCGTGCGTGAACCAATAATTTTTGAGGGCGTCGAGATTGACCTCGGTGAGCTTGCGGACCACGTCGACGGCGTGCGGGCCTTGAATGGCGAGTTGGGTGTAAGCGTCGCTGAGT
>JBAVNY010000718.1:0-2030 GCA_049691535.1 Candidatus Acidiferrum sp. | reverse complement strand
ATGCTGAAATTTGAACCGGGGAGATCGTTTTATCCCGGGGGGCATCTACAGCAGCCTCCAGCCACAACGGGTACTGACGCCGGTGGGGGACGCCCGTGAGCCAAGAAAAATATCTTTCCCCAGTCGGTATCCTTCAAGATCCCAATAGCTTAGAGCAGATACCAGACCCGCGTGAAAGGCGAGAGCGCCAGGTCAGGCAGCTGCGGCTCCTTTGGAGCAATCGTCGATTCTTGGTTCGTTGCGCCGCTTGGGGCTTCGCTTTTAGTCTCGTCGTCGCTTTTCTGATTCGATCAAATTACGAAGCAACCACGTTGTTGATGCCCCCCGACAACCAGTCTGGTTCGGGCGCCGGAATGGCCTTGCTCTCTGCGGTTACGGGACGTGGGAATGCGAACTCGGGCGCCTTGAGCGGTCTCGCGGGGGACCTGCTGGGAACCAAGAATTCGGGTGCTTTATTCGTAGGCATTCTCGGAAGTCGTACCTTACAGGATCGTTTAATACAACGCTTTGATCTCAGCAGAGTTTATGGCGATTCCAAGATGGAAGATCTTCGAACTGATCTGGCGAAACATACGGCTGTAGCGGAGGATCGCAAGAGCGGGCTTATCAGCATCGCAGTGACCGATCACGACCCGAAGCGGGCCGCTGCAATGTCCACTGCTTATGCTGAGGAACGGAATCGATTGGTAGCGGAGGTGAGCACGTCTTCGGCCCGCCGTGAGCGAATTTTCCTGGAGGATCGCTTACATACAGTCAAACAAGATCTCGATATCGCAGCCAGTAAATTCAGTGATTTCGCAAGCAAGAACACCGCGATAGACATTCCTGCGCAAGGCAAAGCCATGGTTGAAGCCGCCGCCAAACTTCAGGGAGAGTACATGGTGGCGGAATCTGAACTTCGCGGCCTCGAGGCAATTTACACCGACCAGAACGTTCGAGTGCGAGCACTTCGTGCCAGAGTAAGTGAGCTCCAGACGCAAATGGAGAAACTCGGCGGCGATGTAAGTCTTTCCAGCGATACAGTTTCAAAGGAGAGCGGTGCACTTTATCCGTCGATCCGAAAGTTGCCGATTCTGGGAGTGACTTACGCCGATCTCTATAGAAACACAAAGATCCAGGAAACCGTGTTCGAACTACTGACACAGCAGTATGAGCTGGCCAAAGTACAAGAAGCCAAAGAAATACCTAGCGTCAAGATTCTAGACGCGGCCGTGGTGCCAACGAAAAAGGTTTTCCCTCCCAGGGGTGCTTTGATCTTAGCAGGGACCATCGTGGCGTTCGTCTGTGGATGCTTCTGGCTTTTCGCACAGCGTTCTTGGGAGCAGATCGATACAGAAGATCCAGGCAGACAATTTGTCCTAGAAGTAGGTTCGACCCTTCAATCCAAGGCAGTACAGATGAGTCCAGGCGTGATCGGTTTATTTAAGCGACTTTTTCAAAGAAAACCAAGAATTGTAGTGCATGATTCTTTTGACGAGGGATCGAGGGCATCCGAAAGATCTGGGAATGAAGCTGATATTCAAAAGTTTTCAAGTGCCGCAGGAAAGGGACCTAATTGAGTCCTACACAAACCTTAGTACGGCTCGATATGATCGAGATAGTTCAAATAAGAACCGAGGCCTGCGTGTCCGATAGATCGCTTGAATTCGGGCGCGCTCGGAGCTGCTTCTACGGAAGCAAAGGTATTAGGGTGCGAACTCAATTGGGCACGGAGCGAACTCGCTCAAGAGCAAGGATTGCATCTTCCTCTTTGGTACCGAATATGTGGCGGGTGCGAGAAATACAACGGGCAATTGGCCTTTTCACACGGATCTTGGAAGGGCCGGGCGGAGGGACATCCTCAAAATGAACGGGTCTGCGACTCGTCGAAGTCCGTACAGCTCAGTAGGGCCGGGGGCTCCGCCGCGCGAGCTCTACGCCCGGAGCTGGACGGAGGAGCACGGTCGTTCTGTACAGTATGCCAGCCGGCACCGTGCGCAAGGAGGAATGGCCCGACAAAGCCTTTACGTGATCATTGATGTTCTGATTGT
>JBAVNY010000717.1:0-1598 GCA_049691535.1 Candidatus Acidiferrum sp. | reverse complement strand
GCCCATAACCATCAGCACCAGAGCGGATGGTCGATACGTGGATGCGAACGAGGCGTTTCTGAGGATGATGGGCCGACCTTGGGAGGAAATAGTTGAACATACTGCAAATGAGTTAAATGTGTGGGCTTTTCCAGAAGACCGCACAAGAATGGTCGAAGAACTAGATCGGGATGGCCGGGTCAGTGCGCTAGAGACTACGTTCTGTTCGAGGACGAACGGTGAACGGAGCGTTCAGGTATCGGCGGAGCTCATTCAACTGAACGGAATTCCTTGTCTTCTCGCTATCACAAACGATGTAACCGAAGCCAAACGCCTGGAAGGGCAGTTTCGGCAGGCGCAGAAAATGGAAGCGGTTGGGCGCCTTGCTGGGGGAATGGCCCACGACTTCAACAATATGCTGGGCGTCATTATCGGATATTGCGACCTGTTAAAAGGCCGCTCCAGTCTGGAAGGCGCTATAAGAGACGCTAGTCAAATTAAGAAGGCGGCGCAACGTGCTGCCACGTTGACTCGCCAATTGCTCGCCTTCAGCCGGCAGCAGGTCCTGCTCCCGCGTGTGCTCAATCTCAACGACGTTGTGAAAGATGTTAGTCAGATGCTTTTGCGAGTGATTGCCGAGGATATTTCCCTGGCTTTTGTTCCGGGGACCTTTCTGGGCAGCGTAAGAGCTGACTTGGGACAGATCGAGCAGGTTTTGATGAACCTCGTGGTGAATGCACGCGACGCAATGCCGCAAGGGGGGGGAATTGTAATCGAAACCGCCAACGTCGAGCTTGACGAAACCTACAGCCAGATCCATCAGGAGGTAAGGCCCGGACCATACGACTTGCTGTCGGTAAGGGACACCGGGACTGGAATGGACTCGAAGACTATCTCCAAAGTCTTCGAACCATTCTTCACTACCAAACCTCTAGGAGAAGGCACCGGACTCGGACTCTCTATGGTTTATGGAGTGATACGGCAGAGTGGCGGATATATTTGGGTCTACAGCGAACCCGGCCAGGGTGCCGCTTTCAAAATCTACCTTCCGCGCATCGAGGAAGCGGCTGAGCCGTTGCCCCAGACGACGCCCGAGATAATATTCGCAAAAGGCTCCGAAACTGTCTTACTCGTCGAGGATGAGCAGAATCTACGTGAAGTGACGGTAGAACTCCTTGAGAGCGAAGGCTATCGCGTGCTCGTAGCAAAAGACGGCCCATCGGCGATTACGATCTCACAAGGACAACGGGAGATGATTCATGTCCTACTTACAGATATTGTTCTACCGAAGATGAGCGGAACGGCACTGGCAGGACGGATCAAGGAATTTCGGCCAGACCTCAAAGTTCTCTTCATGTCCGGTTATACCGGCAATCTTGTCGCTCATCAGGGCGTGCTCGATTCCGGCAGCGCATTCATTCAAAAGCCTTTCACGAAGCATGCCTTATTGAGCGAGCTGCGGCGCGTTTTGGAACAGTAGAGGGGGAATAAGCGAAGGGGAATTGCGAATTATCAGCGCGCGATGCACGTGCAAAATGGAGCGTTGGAGGTCCGATGAGCGGATCTAGATTTCCAATACTAGCAATCGACGACAACCCGGAGAATCTAGAGCTGATTAC
>JBAVNY010000716.1:0-2993 GCA_049691535.1 Candidatus Acidiferrum sp. | reverse complement strand
CCGCACCCGGCCCCAGCTCAGGTCGGTCAAGTGCAACAGCCCATCGATGCCGCCCAGATCCACGAAGGCGCCATAGTCCGTCACGTTTTTCACCGTGCCGTGTACCACTTGCCCTTCGCTCAGCTTCTCCATCAACCCCGCGCGCTTCGCATGCAACTGTTCTTCCAGCAGCGCGCGACGGCTTACCACCACGTTCCCGCGTCTGCGGTTCAGCTTGGTGATCCGCACATCCACGTTCTGTCCCAGCAAACCATCCAGGTTCGCTGTTGGCCGCAGGTCATATTGCGAGCCCGGCAAAAACGCGCGCACACCGATATCCACTACCAGTCCGCCCTTGATCCGGTCGACAACCTTCGCGGAGATGGTTTCCTTGGCCTTGTACTGCGCTTCAATCTTTTCCCAAGTCCGGCGCCGCAACACTTTCTGGTACGACAGGATGACGAAGCCTTCCCTCGTCTCGCCCGTCCGCTGCACTTCAATCGTCGCATTCGGCTCCGGTCGCGGAATCTCCGTCTCCGTAAACTCCGCCGCCGGAATCAATCCTTCCGTCTTTCCGCCAACGTCCACCACCACGCCCTGCTCGGTGTACGCCACTACCTTTACTTCTATAATTTCGTTCTGTTGCGCAGTTTCTTGCGGCTCGCTGTACTGGTCGATGAGCTTGCTCATCTCCTCTGCGCCTGCTGCCTCTTCGGCTGCCGTCGCCGCTTCCGCGTCCGCCGCCACCGTCTGCGCATGCTCCTCGGCCTTGGCGTGTACTTCTTCAGGCTTTACATGCTCCGTCGGTGCTACTGCCGCTTCCGCGTGCGCGCCTTCGCTATGAGACACGCCCTCGGGCACAACGCCATCGCCCCCCTGCGTCTCTGCAGGTGCTCCTTCTCCTGGCTTGTGGGAATTTTCCTGCTCTTGTGCTTGCACGGTCGTTGCGGAAGATACGGGGTTATCGTCAGAAAACATGTTGTGTGCCTCCGGGATGTTTATCCCTGTTCTGGTTGAGTCAATCCTTGCTGAATCCCTACCGGGGTAATGCAAGGAGGGTTACTACGGGGCAGTAAATTGCTTTCGGCTGCGTCGGAGTAACTCGGTCGCTTACTTGAATGCTGCAAGTGCTGCGTGGGAACGCCGCACCCTTAGCAGGATACTCGCCACCTAAAACCCTGTCAATCAACGCGATTTCCGCCTTACTGTAGCTCAGGTCTTCAGGCCTGAGGCTTTCCACCACCCAACCACAATCCACAATTCGCGCACCATAAAACGCCCGCCAAATCGACCGCTACTCCAACGTTGGCACATACAAGCTGGCAAAATATTTCGCCTTCCCATACCCACTCGCCAAATCTCTCAACGCCATCACCCGTGTCTGCGTCTCATACTCCGGCAAACCATCCGTCCAGATCAGGGTCACCTCGTGTCCCGCCGGGTACGCCTTCAGCAGCCATTCCATCGTCAGATCCACCCGCGCCTCATCCGTCGGCACCCGCATCGCCTCAATCTGGCAAACCAACAACGGCAATTTCGTCGTGAACCGTCCCGTCGCCAGATGGGTCCTCGGCAGCACAATCTGCAGCCCTTCTCCAAAATTCAAATCCAGCTTCGCAAACGCCTCTTCCATGAAACTCAGCCCGTGCACCACCCTGATCTCCACCCCGGCTTTTGCTCCACGCTCTCGCAACAGCCCCGTCGTGTTCTCCAAAAACACCGGACTCCCCGGCAAAGCGTACGTCACTTTCCCCTGCAACTCCGCCTTTTTCAGCAGCGCGCTCACCATAAACTCATAAATCTCGTCCGGCTCCTTCCACGCAGTCGTATACAACCGGTCAAAGCACACCACGCGCTTGCCACGTTCCTTCAGCCATTCATATGCAGGATGCCCACTCGTGCGGAAGAAAATCGTCTCAGCCCCCAGCAGTTCGCTTTCCGCCTCTTTCGTCAACAACCTCAGCGGCCCAGGTCCCAATCCAACAATCGTAATCGTCGGCATGCGCAGCTACGCTCTTGCGCGTCCAGCTTGTCGTGCCTCTCGACGAAAATCCGGTGCCTGCACATCCACCGCCCGGCACATCTCATAGAGCCGCGAACGCATCCGCGCTCCGATCCGATCTGCCAGCGTGTCTTCCTTCACCACCACGCGCCGCCCACCCGGCAACTGTGCGCCTTCGCTAGATCCTGTCTCGTCCAGATAATTCGTCGTCAATATCGTCATGCGCCGTTCGTTGTATCGCGCGTTCAGCACCAACCCAATAATGTCCAGCACCCACGCCGACGGTTTGCTCGCTCCCAAATCATCCAGCACCAGCAACTCCGCCGTCCGAATCGGCTCCAGCACTGCCATCTCGGTCGACTCGCTCGCCGGGTTATAACTCGCCTGAATTTCTTTCAGCAACTCCCGATAATCGCAAAACAGCCCGTCATGCCCGCGCTTGATCAACTCCTTCAGCGCCGCCACTGCCAAATGCGTTTTCCCCACGCCCGACGGCCCAATCAGCAGCAATCCCTTTTCCGTTGTCGGATAATTCTGCACAAACCCCTGCGCTTCCAGCTTCGCCCGCTTCAAAGACTGTTCGTGCTGTGCCGTCCACGTCTTTCCATCCGTCAGGTCCGTCGAATAACTCTCAAAATCGCAATGCTCATACCGCTTCGGAATCCGCGCCCGCTCCATCACCTTCCCCGCTCGCTCTTCCATCCCGCATTCACACGGCGCCGCCACTTGCCCCGGCAACCCATCTTTCCGCGCCACCATCTTCCAGCCCGTCCCCCGGCAAATCCCGCATTCTTCTTTAGCCATCGTCTATATCTCTCGGCCTTCCTGTCTCTTTCTTCGAGTGCTCCTGTTTTTTTCTCCGGGTGCCCCATACGCCGCCTTCGCGTATGGGGTTTCTGACCTTAATCTGTAACCGCCACCTTCAGCTGGCCATCCTCCAGCTACTCATCCCGCCAGCCGGCTTCCTACTCTCTCCGTGTTCTCTGCCACCCTGCGTTAAACTCTTTCTTTT
>JBAVNY010000715.1:0-6544 GCA_049691535.1 Candidatus Acidiferrum sp. | reverse complement strand
CCTTGGGAATCGACCAAGACCATCCATACTTCTTCTTCCAAAAGGGTCCTCCCGGATGAACCAGAAACACGTGTATTTCATCGTTGCGCGTTCTGAACATCAACAGTCCTGCAGACAGTTTCACCATGGCATTTCTATGTCCACACAATAGCTGCACTCTGGGGAGTGTGTTAGTTGAAGCGGACGCGGACGTCTGGGCGCTTTTCCAGGTGAACGGAATCGATGAAGCGGACCTGGCGATCGTCGAGAGTCAGAATCATCGAGGAGGTGCGGACACCCTCACCGAAGAAGCGAACGCCTTTGAGAAGATTGCCGTCGGTCACACCGGTGCAGGCAAAGATCATCTTTTTGCCGGGAGCGAGATCCGCGGTGTCGTAAATGCGCTTGGGATCTTTGACGCCCATTTTTTCCAGGCGGGCTTGATGTTCCGGCTTGCTGACCACGAGACGCGCGAGAATTTGGCCGTTGAGGCAGCGCAGAGCGGCAGCCGTGAGGACGCCTTCCGGCGCTCCGCCTGTGCCCATCACCATGTGAACGCCAGTGCCGATGACCGCGGCGGAAATACCGGCAGAAAGATCGCCATCGCCAATCAGGCGAATGCGCGCGCCCGCGCTGCGAATATCTTCGATGAGCTTTTCGTGGCGCGGACGGTCGAGAACGATGACCACAAGATCTTCAACGTCGCGATCGAGTCGCTTGGCTACGGATTTAAGATTGTCGGCAACGGGAGCGTCGAGATCAACGGCGCCTTTACACGATGGGCCAACAACAATTTTTTCCATGTATAGATCGGGAGCATGCAGCAGGCCGCCTTTTTCGCTGACCGCGAGCACGGCGATGGAATTGGGTGCGCCGGTAGCGCAGAGGTTGGTGCCTTCCAGCGGATCGACAGCGATATCGACGGCGGGAAAAAGAGCCTTGGGGGCGTGCGTGGCGAGTCCTACTTTTTCGCCGATGTAGAGCATGGGAGCTTCATCGCGTTCGCCTTCACCGATGACGATGGTGCCATCCATCTCGACTTGATCCATGGTTTTACGCATGGCTTCAACCGCGACTTCGTCGGCTTTGTGGCGATCGCCAAAGCCCATGGTGCGAGCGGCGGCGATGGCGGCGTTTTCGACGACACGCAAAAACTCCAAACTAAGCTGTTCTTCCATAGAAGCGCCTCCGCGGGCGGGTAAGTCAGATCAAAATGCTATTGAAATTCGAGTGGGCGGGAGCCCTGGTGAAGCGAAACTCTATCTAACCACGGAAAACTGCCGGATACAGAAAAATCTTGGGCGCAGAACGGGCAACTACTTGGAACCCGCAGGTTGCACCGTGACATTGATGAGATTCGGGTCGGTGAACTCGGTCGTTTCGCCTGCGTGCATGCCGGCGACGGGCAGCAGGCGGGCGCTGAGCGGCTTGTTCCACTTCACGGAGAGAGTGGCGACATCGCCGATGATGCGAATGAGCTCGTCGACCGAGGTATCGCCGGGAAGCGGAATAGTGTCGAGGCCAGTGCCGCAGACGGCGGAGTAACTGAGCAGCGAATCTATGGAAATGAGACCGGCATTCCAGCGCTCGGCGATGCGAGAGTCTTCCATGACTGGAAGCATCAGACCGGAATAGCCAATTTTACGCGCGCCAATTTCCTTGAGCGCAGAGGTGATGAGACCAACGGTGGTGAGTGTGCCGCTGCTGCCAAGCGGTTTCTTGGTAAGCGACTCGATGGCCGCGCCGATAGAGACTTCCCGCATAGGCGCTGGTGAAAGATCAATGCCGAGATACGTCCAGCCCTGTTCGTGATCGGAGCGTTGCGCAAGAGCTTCGGCGGCGGAAGTCTGTTCGAACAGAAGATCAAGAAGACGGCGTTTGGCGGTTTGATAGTCGGGTGCATCCTGGAAAGCGACCGCAACGGTGTTGGCCGATTCCAGGCCGATGGTGAACTGATGTCCGGCGCCAGTGTGATATGCGGCTGGGAAAAACGGAGAGTACGGTGGCACGCTGGCGATCGCGGCGAAGTGAAAATTGCCTTCGCTGTGCTCGGTGGTTTCTGAAAGCTTTTTGATGACGCGAGCCGCGGCGGAGACAGCCGGCCAATTGATGGAGTCGTCCTTGGTGACGCTGACGGTGCCGAAGAGTGACTTCGTATTGCTAAGGACTTCGGCAAGGAGATCGGCTTGCGCGTCGCCATCGTTGCCAGCGAGAAAGGCTGGGCCGATCGCGATCACAATATGTTCCTGCTGCGCGATGCCGTCGAGGTTCTTGAAGAATTGGATGGCCTCTTCGCGCGAAAGGCCCTTGGTGTATTCGGGAAAAGGCTGGGTGGCGATGCGCAGCGTTTGGACGGTGTAGCCGCGAGATTCGAACACGGTGCGGGCGTATTTCAGAAATTTTACGGTGTCGGAGAGATCGATCTGGTAGCGCGAGCGATCGATATTGATGAACGCGGTGATGGCGCGAACTTTTGGTTGAGCTGGATTGGCGGCAGCTTTATCGACGGCCTTATTTTGTGCGGAGCATGGGGATAGGAACAGCGACGCAAGGAGCGCGGCAGTTGCGACCGTACGTAAAAGCGAAATGCGAGAGTGAGTGCGCATAGATTTGTTTTACATGAAAGCAGAGATGCCGGTGATTTTTTCTCCGATGATGAGTTTATGGATGTCGTTGGTGCCCTCGTAGGTATAGACGCTTTCGAGATTGTTCATGTGGCGCATGATGCAGTAGTCGTCGACGATGCCGTTGGCGCCGAGAATGTCGCGAGCTTTGCGTGCGGTTTCGAGGGCGATAGCGACGTTATTCATTTTCAGCATGGAAATGTGCGAGGGATCGGCTTTACCGTGATCTTTGCGGCGGCCGATATGCAGCGCGAGTAGCTGGCCCTTGGTGATTTCAGTGATCATCCAGGCAAGTTTTTCTTGAACGAGTTGGTGCGAGGCGATGGGTTTGCCTGCGAACTGCTTGCGCGTCTTGGCGTATTGCAGGGCGGTGTCGTAGCAGGCCATTGCGGCGCCGATGGCTCCCCAGCCGATGCCATAGCGCGCTTGATTCAGGCAACTGAGCGGTCCGCGCAAGCCGGTGACTCCGGGCAGGAGATTTGCTTCGGGAATTTCGCAATCGGTGAAGGCCAGGCCGGAGGTGACGGAGGCGCGCAGCGACCATTTGCCGTGAACGTCCCAGACTTTGAAGCCGGGCGTACCTTTTTCTACCAGGAATCCGCGGACCTTGTCGTCTTCGCATTTAGCCCAAACCACGGCAACATCGGCGAGCGAGCCACTGGTGATCCACATTTTCTCGCCGTTGAGGATGTAGCTGCCACCTTTTTTGACGGCGCGGGTCAACATGCCGCCAGGATTGGAGCCGAATTGCGGTTCGGTGAGGCCGAAGCAGCCGATGGCTTTGCCTTGCTGCAGAAGCGGAAGCCATTTTTCTTTTTGCACGTCGCTGCCAAAAGAGTGGATGGGATACATCACCAGCGCGCCTTGCACGGACACGAAGCTACGCAAGCCGGAATCGCCGCGTTCCAGTTCCTGAGTCATCAGCCCGTAAGCAACATTGGACATTCCGGCGCAACCGTAGCCGTGCAGGTTGGCACCGAAAAGGCCGAGCTCTCCCAGTTGCGGGACCAGGTGCACAGGGACGGTGGCTTCGCGGCTATGCTTTTCAATGATGGGAATAATTTCGTTTTCGACAAATTGGCGAGCAGTCTGGCGCACTAATTTTTCTTCATCGTTGAGTTGCGAATCGAAATCGATGAAGTCGACACCGGCGAATGAGGACATGAAGTGCTCCGAGCGTTGACTGTAGCAAAGGGGTGGCGAGGGCGGCAAGGCAGGCGGATGCACTTGCGGAGTTGCTGGCGAGACTTGCCGGAAGTGTGTGAGATCAGGTGCGAAGAATTTGGATATTTCTGATCAGGACGTCGCAGATGGAAAGGAAGTTGCGTCGAACGTCATTGTGGGCCAACTCTGCGCCTGGGACGGTGAGAAGCGACGCCGTTCCGTGAGCCAGAAGAAAAAAGGCGTAGAAGGCTCGCGCGTAGTCGTCCGGGCTGCCACCAAAACGGTGAGCGAGTTGAGAAATAAACCACAGATAGCCTGGGCGCGGGCGATCTGAACCGAGAGCGTTCATCCAACTTCTCCACAAGAGTTGATACTCCTGTGGGTTGTCTTCTGCATATTGAACATACCTGGTAAAAACGTCTTCGATATTGGTTGCGCCAAAGAGAGATTCGTTGAGGCGATCGCGAAAGCTTTCAGAAAGAGCAAAGAGAATAGCTTCTTTGTTGCGGAAGCGCTTGTAGACGGTGGGAGTGCTGGTGCCGGCCGCGCGGGCGATGGCGCGAAGAGTGAGGCCGTGTTCGCCACGGGTGTGCCAAAGTTGCTGAGCAGCCTTCAGGATGCGGCCTTCAAGATGAGCGTCGAGCTTCGGTGGCATAGGCAAGCCTCTAGGAACCTTATACATCGTATAAGTTTAAAAAGCAAGTGCCGTGCGCGGGTGTTGTAGGGTTAACTCCAATTCCTACAGTGCAATATGACACGATATCTTGAGCATTAAACCGATTCGGTGAGGACTGTGTGACCGGTTAGATGCAGGATTTAAGTTAATGGTTGACAGCGTATAACTAACAATGTATAAATAATTGTTCCAATTTGAACATGTGAGCCGCAGCGCGGTGAACGATAGGAGTAGATGTGTGTTACCCGAAGTATGCAAGTGATGGAAATTTCGCTGAGGAGATGAGGACACAAGGCAGCAGCGAAGACGAGCAGCAAACGCCGGGAGGGGCGGAGCCGAAAGCCGGCTCGGAGATGCCCTGGGAAGACGGAGAGCAGGGCACGGAGAGCGATAACGGCTCGAAGCGTCTCGCAGCACTGGGAAGCAAGACTGCCGGTTCGCCGGTGCTGTCGATTCGTGAGCGGCTGCACGGCAAGAGTGTCGTGAGCAGAACCGTACCGGAGCAGAACGGACTAACGGAACTGCAGGTAAGCGGTGCCGTTGCCGGCTTCGCGAAATATTTGAGGGAGCAGCGAGAACTCTACTATCCGCAAGGGCGTCGGTTGAAGGACGAGAGCAGGAAGGATCTGCGACGGTTTTTTCCACTGGCCTTGTTGGAGGAAGTGCGGATTGTGGCGCTATCAGGACAGCGCGTAGAGAATCCACATTTTTACGAGAAAGCCAGGGAACTTGGTTTCACGAATCTGCCGGACATCGCGCACCGGGACTCGGTCACGTTCCTGGATGCCTTGGTGTTCAACGAACGGATGACCGAGCGGAATTTGTTTCACGCGCTGGTGCATGCCACTCAGGTGCGCACTCTGGGAATTTATTTGTTTGCCGACCTGTTTGTGCGCGGATTTCTGCGAACGAAATCGTATTCGATGGTGCCGCTGAAGGCGCAAGCGTTTGAGTTGGATATGCGATTCGCGGCCAATAAAGAAGCGAGTTTTGCGGTGGAAGACGAAGTGTTTCGTTGGCTGATGGAGAAACGGTTTTAAGTTTTAGGATGAGGTATGAAGTGAACGAGCCGCTCCCTGGATCAGGTCTAGGGAGCGGTTTTGTTTTGGGGTTCGGCGAAAGATTAGAGGGATTCGCGAGTTCGGCGAGACGATCGCGGGTTGTTGGCACGGCTGAAGCAGTGCCCTGACGAATAGGGGAGTACACTGTTGCGCAAAGGAAATGTGGAAAGGATCGGATCTTGAGCAAGGCGGAGCGCAGCAGGAACAGGCGGAGCAGTACGAAGAGCGAAGATAAGTTGGATCCGGCGCTATTAATTTTTGACGTGGATGGCGTGTTGGTGGATGTGAAGGAGACGTATTGGCGTTCGGGGCTGCAGACGGTCGAGCAGCTGACGGGGAAGCGCGCGACGTGGACGGAGTTCTACAAATGGAAGGAACAGCCGGGGAACAATGATGATTGGCAGTTGGTGTCGCGCTGGGCAACGGCGCGCGGAGTGCCGACGAGTTACGAGCAGGCGCGGGTGGCGTTCCAGCCATTTTACTGGGGCAGCGACGGGAAGCCGGGGAACGTGGCCCGGGAGAAATTGCTGATTACGCCGCGATTGATTGGGAAGTGGGCGGCGCGACGAGAGTTGAACTTGTTTACCGGGAGAACCCGGCAGGAATTTGCGTATACGTTTGACAAGTGGGCGGCGAAGCGTTTTCGTACGGTGATTACCATGGATGATGCGAAGAAAAAGCCAAATCCGGAAGGCTTGAGGCTGATTTTAAAGGGCCGGGACGCGAAGAACGCGCTGTATGTCGGGGACAATATTGATGATGCGTTGGCGGCGCAAGCGGCGGGAGTGCCGTTCATGGCGATATTACCGAAGGACGCGTACGACTATCGAGGACGGGCAAAGAAGTTTCGGGAATTGGGTGCGGTGCGGATATTGGAACGGGCGCGGGATTTGGAGAAATGGCTGGAGTAGAGGAAGTCGAGAGCTGCCAGCCGACAGTCTACAGCTAGGAGCCAAGAACTAAGCTGCAAGTTGTAGGTGGGATTGCAACGTAACGGGGGCGCGGAGAGCAGCCTTTGGGCGTTTGGGGGAATCCTAGGG
>JBAVNY010000714.1:0-6936 GCA_049691535.1 Candidatus Acidiferrum sp. | reverse complement strand
GCATCATACATTTCTCCTCGTCATTCAAAATTCCTGACAACGGCTCGCGAGTATACATCCCGCCCATGCACCACACCACGCACACCTCAGCCCTAGCACGCGCACACGCGCGCACCGACGCAGCCTTACCTTCCTTTAAATTGTCATTGAGAAAGTGGAGCCGTCAGCCCCGCAACACATCGCCCTGCAAAATCAGTACGTCCGTCCCGCCTGCGAATACCCCCCAAACGACCACCGCACTCCCACCGTCGAATACAATCCATATGGCCCATTCGTCCGCAAATCCGCCGGACCCAGATACCGCGAATATCTTCCCAGATAATCCACCTGATGCTGCGTCAGTCGCAACTCCAACCCGTGCGGCAATTGAAATCCCACGCCCACCGAACGATCAAACGCAATTGGCTCCATCGACGCCAGGTAACTCACCTGCGGAATATTCTTCCCAAACGACATCTTCGGCTCGATAAACAGAAAAAAGTGCTTCGCCGGACCGCGCCCGATCGGCTGCAATTCCAGATAGCCGCTGAACAAATATCGCGCATACGCCGTGCAATTCGATGCCGTTCCTCCAGCACTCTCCGGTTGCGGAAATGCGCAGCGCCCCATATCCGGCTCATTATGCGAAGGCGCCACCTGAAAATCCGTATACCCGCGTATCCAGTTATGCGGGAAAAACAAGCTGGTTGTCGCTAGCGGCGAAGTCTTCCCCGCCACAAACGCGTTTTGCTTGGGCGCGACATACGCTGTCTCCTGCTCCTGCACCTGTACCTGCCCTTGCGCTCCCGCCACGCCAATGAACACACCACACCACACACCTAACATCAGCAGCTTTTTCATTCGATGATGTCTCCCCGTCCACGTCTACATTGCTGCTTCGGACTATCTGATCCACCCGACCGGCAAGTGCCAAACTTCAGCACGCGGTTGACGCCGAGGGAGCGCACGACGCAACCGCAGTTCGTACGGTGTTCCGAAACTCCATTGTCCGCGAGTCTATCTCAATTCTCCGCCATTGGAAGAAAGATCTGCGAGTCTTGCGACGCGATCAAAATCACGCCAAGCTTCACTATTCGGCCTTCGCTGGCCGAGTTTCTAACGGGATTGGCAACTCTGCCATCGCGGGCGCCAAAAATCCCGCGCGCAGCCGCTCAATCGTGCTCATCACCAATTCCCGAATCCGCGGATCCCGCGTAATCGATTCATGTCCCGCTCCCGCCACCGTCACGTTCGCCACCAACTTGGTCATCGTGGGATCTTCCATCTTCAAATGTCGCGTGGTCATGAACATCAACACGTCGTGCGCGTGAAACAACGCTCCATTCTTCACATTCCGCGGCACCGTCTGATCCGTTATCCCCACGCTATCCACCTGGATCGTCAACTCCACCGGAATATTCCGGCTGCGCAACTCCCGCGCCACGCTCATCATCGCCCAGCCACCCATGCTGTGCCCCACCAGGATCACCTTCGGGCACAGTAGTAATTCTGCCGCCGTCAACACTCCTTCGTGCGCGGGGAAATATTTCAGCAGCCAATCCCGTCCCATCGTCCACACATACGGCGAATACGAACTTGCGCACACATCGCGGAACCCCGCCCCGCGCAACACGTCGCGAATCTGCACCACGCCCGAATATTTGTTGTCCGGCGGCTCCAGCGCCCCAACAAATCCCAAGTAGACGATTCGGCATGGCGGCTTGTTTCCACCGATCACTGGTGCGACCGCCGCCGCAGCGTCAGTCACCGGTAAAACGTTTTGCGCGTTGGCGGCAATTGCTCCACACAACGACACAACGAGCATGGCGCCAATCACACCAATGACGTGAAATACCTTCAACCAGCGATTACCAGCAGTCTCCCAGATTTGCGTTCGAGATGTTAGGCGGGACATGTGCCGTCATAGTAGGCTGCAGCACTCCCCGGGTCAACGCACGCTTTACGGAAAGCACATCTTTTTACATGAACTGGTAACCAGTGTCGAACTCATCTTTACCAACCTCGGTATATCGCCGCTGTCGAAATCGACGCGTAATTCGCGCCTGTAGCTCACTCTTTCAGGGGAGAGGCCTTCCCAAGCATCACTACGATTCCTCACTACGATTCCAATTCTCGTCCTCGTTTTTTCCTCACTTCCACCCTCGCACCACCAATTCCATGTACCATTAATCCGCTGCCCGAGATCACTACCGCTCACTACAACGAGGCTCCGTGAAAAATTGCAAAATCATCCCAGCTCTACTGCTCTCCCTCACTCTCGCAGCCTGCTCCAAAACTTCCACTCCTCCCAGCGAACCAACATCCCGGCAAAAAGCCACTACCACGGTCCCCGCCACTCCTACTCCTCCGCCCGCCCCGGAAACTCCCGCTCCTGCCGCCACCCCGGTAGCCGCCGGGCAAGGCGTCAAAACCGAAATGCGCAACGTCATGTTCCACCTCACCAGCAAAGCCGCCGCACACATCGAAACTCTCTCCGGCGAACTTTGGCCCACCGGAAAATTCGATATGCCCGTCTTCGACGACAAAACTTCCTTCGAAGTCCGCGTCACCTCCGGCAGAATCTCTCTCACTCCGGCAGCCCTCACCGAAATCATGAATTCCCACGTCTTCGCCGCTAAAGATGCCCCGCTCAAAGATCTGAATCTTTCCATCAAAGACGGTCAGCTCATCATCAAAGGCAAGTTGCACAGCAAGGGCGACATTTCTTTCGAAACTTCCGGAACCCTCACCGTTGATCCCGACGGCCGACTGCGCGTCAAAACCGAAAAAGTCAAAGCTCTTCATGTCCCGCTAAAGGGTGTCATGAGCGCGCTTCGCATCGAGCTCGCCGACGTCATCAACACCAGCAAAATCGATGGAGTAAACACCGACAAGAACGACCTGCTCATGGACTTGGGCACTCTGCTTCCCCCGCCCCACATTCGCGGAAAAGTTTCCGCAGTGCGCGTCGCAGACAACACCATCACCACCATTTTTGGCTCCGGCGACAAAGCTTCCGCCCTCGACCAAAAAGGAAACACCAATTACATGTACTTCCAGGGGAATCGCGTACGCTTCGGAAAACTCACTATGCAGGATACCGATTTGATGATCCTCGATCTCGATCCCGCCGACCCCCTCGATTGGAATCAAGATCGCTACGCCGACCAACTCGCCGCCGGCTATTCGAAAATGACAGAAAAGTTTGCTCTACGCACGTACGTGAAGGATTACAACAAAGTCCCCCGCTTCGCGGCCGCCCGCGCTGCCATAGTTCCCAAATCCACCGACCCGAACTAACCCAACCGCCACAACTCAATCACCACCCCGTAGCACAGCGATTCCTGGCTGCGGCTCTCGGGGTTCTCTTAGCCGTACTCTTGGGTTCCTCCGAGTAGTCGCGCCGCGCTTCAGGCGGAAGTCTTGTCGGCCCGTCATTCCGACCGGAGTGACCCGACTTTTCTTGCGCGCGTTTTTTGCCCGCCGGGCCACGTAGCCGAGGAATCTCTCTTCTCTTGGGTTGCTCTCCTGGCACCAGCCATTCCTAGCTGTACTCTTGGGTTTCTCTGAGCTGTCTTCTCGGGTTCTAAGGTATCTCGCGAAATGTCCTTTTAATTTGTCCCACCATCCCGCAACAGAAAGTTTCCGTCAATCCTACTGCTGCCCCGTGTAATACCCATCGCGCGTCTGCACCGTCAAATCCCTATTATTCGTCGTCAACTGAATCTTATGATAGCCCTCGCCCGTATTCTTATCCGGCGTATACCCCAGGCTGTACTGGTTCCGCAGCTCCTCTTCAATCTCCGCGTAAATCTTCTCGACCGTCTCTTTCTTCGACACTTCAAACAGCCGTCCACCCGTCTGCTTGCACATTTCCTGCAATACTTTCTTTCCATCCGGACGCTCTTCCTGCGGTCTTCCTCCACCGCGCCGCCCGCCACCGCCATACGGCCCCATCGCAAATCCGCCGTGGCCTCCGCCGTTGCCCTCGTCATCCTTAAACAAAATCGAATACACCACCGTGTCCGCGCGCTGCGCCGTCGCAATCGCCGTTGTCAAACTCTCTTTGCTCCCGTGATCCACGCCGTCCGTCAAAATGATCAGCGCCTTCCGCCCCTGCTGTTTGCTCATCATTTCGTCCGAAGCCAAATACACCGCGTCGTACAGCAGCGTGCCGCCACCACCAACGTGATGCCCGCTTCGTCCACCGCCACCATTACCGCCGCGGCCTCCGCCCATTCCGCCGTACCCGCCGCCACCTCCACCGCCGCTGCTCCCGCCGCCGCTACCTGCCACATCCGTTTGCGGCGTTTGCAGCGATTGTAGTGCCGCCTGCAATTTCGGCCGCGACGGCGTGAATTCCTGCAGCAATTCCACTTCCCGGTCGAAGTGAATAATGAACGCCAGATCCTTATCCTCGCGCAACAGGTGATCCAAGAAGCTGTAACTCGCGCTGCGCTCCGAATCCAACACCCGCCGCTGGCTTAAACTCGTGTCCACCAGCAATCCCAGCCGCAGCGGCAAATCGCTCTCCCGAGCAAAATAATTGATAGTCTCCGGACGCCCATCTTCCTGCAGCGCAAAATCATCCTTCGACAAATTCGACACAATCTTCCCGTGCTTATCGCGCACCGTCGCCAGCACACTCACCGTCTTCACCTGCACCACAATCTTCGGCTCCGGCCCCTGCTGCTGCGGCGTCTTCAACTGCGGTTGCTGTTGTTGCGGAGTAGCCGTCGTTGCAGCCGGCGATGGCTGCTGTGCCCACATTCTCCCGCTCAGCAAAAGAAAACTCACCATAGCGAGCAGTGCCAACCCAGCACACCAAAAACACTTCCCCACAAAGCCTTTTCTTCCTTCTCGTGCCACTTCCATCTTCATTTTTCTCCGTAGCCCGTCGACTACTTGAGAAGCAGCGCCCTCTTCTTTGGTTGCAAGCTTTCCTTGCAACCCGTCCGCCCCACCAAACAGTCAAACCTCTACTCACATCCGGACGCCCTACCTTGCATTCCGCGCCCTCTCCGAATAAGTTCCGGCTCTTTCACTTCCGTAGGTCCTCGCATCTACCAACTCCCCATTTCAACCAGAGCGCGCCTCTGTGGTAATGTTTTTGGTTCGCTTGCAGTGCACGCAAGCGGAGGTCTGTGGCCGTCGCGGAATACGACCAGAACTCATATCGGCAGCAGCGATAAATTTCGAATCACCTGGAATGCACCTCCCACGCTCACGGAGCGCGCTTCCCAGTTGCTTAACAGGAGCCCCAATGAAGAGCACCTACAACGGAATAGCTGTACCGGCAGACGGCAAGGCCATCGACTACCAAAACGGGGTCCTGCAAGTTCCCGACAATCCAATCATCCCCTTCATCGAGGGCGACGGTATCGGCCGCGATATCTGGAAGGCCTCTCGCCGCGTGTTCGATGCCGCCGTCGAAAAAGCCTATGGCCGCAAGCGCCGCGTCGTCTGGTTCGAGGTTTTCGCCGGCGAAAAGGCCTTCAACACCTTTAAGCAGTGGCTCCCCGACGAAACTGTCGACGCCGCCCGCGATTTCCGCGTCTCCATCAAGGGTCCTCTCACCACCCCGGTCGGCGGTGGCATTCGCTCCCTCAACGTCGCTCTTCGTCAGATTCTCGATCTCTACGCTTGCGTCCGCCCCGTCCGCTATTTCCAGGGCGTTCCCTCCCCCGTCCGCGAGCCCGAAAAAATGGACGTAGTCATCTTCCGCGAAAACACCGAAGACGTGTACATCGGCATCGAGTGGAAAAGTGGCACGCCCGAGGCGCAAAAGCTTCTCGAATTCCTCAACAACGAAATGCTCAAGGGCACGAAAAAGCAAATCCGCATGGACTCCGGCGTCGGCATCAAGCCCATCTCGCCCTTCGGCACCAAGCGCCTCGTTCGTCGCGCCATTCAATACGCTCTCGATAACAAGCGCGTCAGCGTCACCCTCGTTCACAAGGGCAACATTCAAAAGTTCACCGAAGGCGCCTTCCGCGACTGGGGCTACGATCTCGCTCGCGAGGAATTCCGCCCCCAGACCGTCACCGAGCGCGAGAGCTGGATTCTCGACAATCTCGACAAGAATCCCGGCCTGACCGTCGAACAAAACGCCGCCATGATCGAGCCCGGTCTCGAACAGGCCACGCCAGACTTCAAGAACACTATCTACGCCGAAGTGAAGCGCACTCTCGACGCCATCGGCGCCACCCACGGCAAGGGCCAATGGAAAAAGAAGCTGATGATTAACGACCGCATCGCCGACAGCGTTTTCCAGCAAATGCTGCTCCGCCCCAACGAGTACAGCGTCCTGGCCACTCCGAATCTTAACGGTGATTACCTCAGCGACGCTTGCGCCGCACAAGTTGGTGGACTCGGCATCGCCCCCGGCTCCAACATTGGCGATGGCTACGGCGTGTTCGAAGCCACTCACGGCACCGCGCCCAAGTACGCTGACAAAGACGTCATCAATCCCAGCTCGGTCATGCTCTCCGGCGCTATGATGTTCGAATTCCTCGGCTGGAAAGAAGCCGCCAGGCTCATCGAAGATGGTATCGCCCACACCATCCAACAAAAGCGCGTCACCTACGATCTCGAACGTCTAATGTCCGGCGCCACTAAACTAGGCACCGCCGCCTTTGCCTCCGCCATAATCGAAAACATGCAAGAAGCAGCCGTAGCCAAGTAGTGACACCGCTACTCAATAACGAATCGCACCGGCCGCTGTCGTTTCGGACTTCAGCGCGGAGGTCTGTAATCGACGAGGAACTGTCATCCCGACCGAAGCGTCGCGAGGCCGCCGATTTGTCATCGCGACCGGAGAGCCGCGCCCTGTGCGGCTCGAAGTGGAGGGATCGTGGCAACACTTCAAATCAACCTCCCCCGCTCCGTGACCTCTGCGCTCTTCCCTCTGCGACCTCTGTGGTAAGCCTTTTGCCTTTTCAGTATTCACCAATCACC